>CAYRVL010000004.1:45212-52662 GCA_964427665.1 uncultured Fluviicola sp.
CATCCCGATCGCTATCGGGATCACCACGTGCGCGTATTATTCATTGTTGCTCGCGTGTCTCCTTTGTCCGTGTTTTGGAGGCTGCAAATATAACTAAATCCTTTATTTGACCTCGAATTCGAACATTTTTTCGCCTTCCAAAAAGCCACTTAATTTGTCGCCTATAGTAACGGGACCAACACCACTTGGTGTTCCTGTGTAGATGTAATCTCCTGTTCGAAGTGTAACGAATTGTGATACGTAGGCAATGATCTGTGCAAAATTAAAGATCATATCGCGCGTATTCCCGGTTTGCACCACTTTACCGTTCTTTTCTAACGTGAATTGAATGTTTTCAGCGTTTTTATTCAGTGGGATGAACTGTTTTCCAAGCGGGGCACTATGATCGAAGGCTTTGGCTTTTTCCCAAGGCAATCCTTTTTCTTTGCATTGGTCCTGAACGTCTCGCGCAGTGAAGTCAATTCCCAATCCGATTTCATCTACGTAATCCAACGCAAATTTTTCAGGAATGTGTTTGCCTACTTTTTTAATGCGTAACACCAATTCACATTCATAATGCACGTTTTTCGTGAAATCCGGAATGTAAAACGCACCCTCCGTGAGTAAGGCCGTGTCGGGTTTCATGAAAAATACGGGTTCCGTGGGTAGCGGATTGTTCAATTCTTTGGCGTGTTCCGCATAATTTCGACCGATACAAATGATCTTCATGTTATCCTTTGAATTTGTTTTGTAATGCTTTCAGTTTGTCTTCTATCGACAACTGATCCGTTTCTTTGCTGCGTGCTTGTTTGCGAGCAGCCTTGATACGCTCCATTTCCTCGCGTAACACCTGTTTTGTGAACAGCGGAAAATCGGCATCCATCATCCAACCGAAATAACCCGGTTCGATCTGAGCCACTTCTTCAACTGATTTTCCTTTGTGTTTTCCAAAGTTGTAAAGCAATTTTCCATCTTTGTTCTTCGCAATTCTCCCCGCAAAATCAGCCCACTCTACGTTTCCTTGACGTGAAAATTCTGCCAACTCTCCAACCGTATTGGAAAGGTCTGGATAACGTTCTAATTGCGCTTTGAACACGTCAAACGTAACGCGAGTGTCGTATAGTGCATTGTGTGCATTTTCCATCGCAGCGTTGCAGTAAAACTGATAGGCGGCTGCTAAAGTCCGTTGTTCCATTTTGTGGAAGATGTTCTGCACATCTATGCATTTGCGCGTTGAAAAATCGAACGGTTTATTGGCGCGTAGAAATTCCTCTGCCAAAACCGGAATATCGAATTTATTCGAATTATATCCACCCAGATCAGCGTCTCCCAGAAAGGCGATCACTTCATCGGCAATCTCTGAAAAAGTGGGTTCGTTAGCAACCATTTCGTTGGTGATTCCAGTAATTTCAGCTGATTCCGGTGTGATGGGAATGGTAGGGTTGACGCGTTTGCAATATTCGGTTTCGGTACCATCCGGTGTTCTTTTGATCAAAGCAATCTCGATGATCCTGTCTTTTGAAATGTCCAATCCGGTTGTTTCCAGGTCTAACATAACAAAGGGTCTTTCTAAATGTAATTTCATAATGAATGCTACAGAGGAATTTGCAATCTGTCTCCATAAAAGTGCAAAAAAAATAGCAATGAACGCGCAGTAAAAAGTGTCTAAAAAACAAAAAGGCCATCCGAAGATGACCTTTTCATTTAATATCAGGATGTTACTTTTTCACGATAATAAATTCTGTACGACGGTTTTTCTGGTGAGCATCTTCTTTTGCTTCTTTCGTCGCTAGTTTGTTGATCTGTGCATCTGTTACTTTCAGTTTGGATTCACCGTAACCTTTACCCGTAATGCGATCTTGAGCAACTCCTTTGGAAACGATATATGCAGCAGATGATTTCGCACGTTGATCAGATAACCACATGTTGTATTCATCAGAACCACGTGTATCGGTGTGTGATCCTAATTCGATATTGATCGTTGGATTCTCTTTCATGATCTTCACGATCTTATCCAATTCAGCAGCTGCATCCGGACGGATATCAAACTTATTGAAGTCGAAATAGATCGGATTGATGTTCAAAGAGCCGATATCAACACCAACTTCCATTTTCGCCATCAACGGATCGATCAATTTTGTGATGTCGATCACTTGATTATCAGCCAACAACGCGCTCACATCGTAAGAGACTTTTACATAGCCTTCTTTTTCCAATTGTAGCGTCATGTCCAATTGATCTCCTTTTGAATAAGCACGTAAGGTGTCTGATTTGAATGAACCGTTGGCAAGACTATTCATCTCAAGTAAGGTATTGTTTGAGTTGCGGTCAACCAATTTCACCTTCACATCTGCCAATTTTTGTTTGGTTTTACTGTCTTTCACATCACCCACAACAAGGTAAGGATGTCCCATTGTTTGTTTGTCAACGTCAAGCCAGATCTCTTTGTAGATCTCTTGATATTCTTTGTCGCAATCTGTTGTGAATTTCTCGCGGTGAACTACTTTCTGACTGTTTTCGTAAGCGTAGATCATTTCGTATTCTCTACAAGGCTCCAAAGAACTCATGAATACGCCATCACGCACACGTGGGAACACTTTGCGGTCAACCGGGTTTCCACAGTTCAAACAACGCAAGGTAACCGAAATGTCCTCCGGTAACGGTTTGTCGTCATAGGTATGAATTTGGCCTTTCAATACAGCTACATTCTTCATTCCCATGTAGTCGTTTTGAATTTCGTAGATATCTTTCTCTCCAAATCCGTCTCTACGAGAAGAAGTCAAATAACCCGTATAACCATCTACGGTCGTGGTGTAGAACAAGTCATCGTTTGCTGAATTCAACGGATATCCCAAGTTGATTGGATCTGACCAGTTGTTGTTCTCATCGCGAACCGATACAAATACGTCGAATCCCCCCATACTTTTGTTTCCATTGCTGGAGAAATAGAGCGTTTTATTATCCACAGCTATGAATGGAGATTCCTCATCCATCGGCCCATTGATTTTTGGACCTAAGTTTATCGGCTCGCTCCATGTTCCATCAGGAAGTTTAACCACGCGGTAAATATCACGACTTCCGAATCCACCCGGACGATCGGAAACAAAATACATTTGCAATCCATCTGGAGTAACCGTACAGTGCGTTTCCCAAGAATTTGAGTTGATCTTTCCTTCGCGCAAGTGATTTACTTCCTGAAAACGATTCGCTGAGAAATCACTGTAGAAGATGTCACCATTTCCTTTTGTATCTTGATAGACATAAATTCGACGTTCATCCGGACTTACTGCCAGAGTTGCCTCATATTGCAAAGAATCACAGAACTCCATGCGTACAGGCTCCATCCAAGTACCATCAAAATCTTTGTATGATACATAAATATCCTCCGGATGCAAATTGTTTCTAGGATCTATACCTATGTTACTTTGTTTGTTTTCCCATTCGCGGCGCGAAGTGAAGTACAACGCTGAACCATCCAAGGAAATTACTGGAGAATATTCCGGTTTGACTGTATTTACGGTAGAACCGAGGTTTTGAAGGCGAACTTTCTTTGGTGTTTCTACCATTTTTTTCGCTACTTCAATCTGCTCTAGGTTTAATTTCGCAAAATACACCAATTCCGATTTTGGATTGGTCAATTCTAAGAACTTATTGAAGTTGGCTGTTGCTTTGTCCAATTGCAAGTCCATATGGTATGCCCGTGCCAGATGATAATAAGCATCGAGTGGTGCACTTGTTTCGTTTGTCGAGAAGGCATCCCAATTCTTGTCTGTTTTGACGATCGCTTTTTCTAAATGAGGAATGGCTTTCGCGTAATCGCGCGACATTTCCATGTAGATGAAGCCACGGCGATAATTGTAGTTCGCACTGGCTGCATTGATCGTTAACAATTTGTCAGTCAATAATCCAGCTTGGTAGTAAAAACCTTCCTGGATCATTTGAGAGCTTTCCGTCACTAATTCAGACTCCGATCCTTTTTCAAGCATACGAGATAATTGCTCTTCGGTGTATTGAGCAAAACTGAATAGTGGTAATAATAGTAGTGTTGCAATGATTTTGATTCGCGTCATGGTATGTGTTTAAATTGCACATCCCACTAACTCAGTGAATTAATGGGATGTGCGAAAATATAAAATTTAATCTTACAATTCTCTATTTGGATCGAATTGCTCTAAATAGTCAGCAACTCGTCTAACAAATTGTCCACCCAAAGAACCGTCTACTACGCGGTGATCGTAGGAATGTGACAAGAACATTTTGTGTCGAATTCCAATGAAATCTCCATGTGGAGTTTCGATCACAGCAGGCATTTTACGGATAGCACCCAAAGCCAAGATCGCTACTTGCGGCTGGTTGATGATCGGTGTTCCCATCACGTTTCCAAATGTACCTACGTTTGTTACCGTGTATGTTCCTCCCTGGATATCTTCCGGCTTCAATTTGTTGTCACGTGCGTTGCGCGCCATTTCATTTACCGCTTTAGCCAAACCTGTAAGGTTCATGCGGTCCGCATTTTTGATAACTGGAACGATCAAGTTACCAGAAGGTAGTGCTGTTGCCATACCCAAGTTGATATCCTTGCGCTTAATGATCGAAGTACCGCTTACTGAAATATTGATCATTGGGAAATCTTTGATCGCTTTCACGATCGCTTCCATGAAAATTGGTGTAAATGTAAGGTTCTCTCCTTCGCGTTTTTCGAAGTCCTTTTTCATCTTGTTTCTCCAGTTCACGATGTTTGTAACATCTGCCTCCACATAGGAAGTAACGTGAGGAGAAACGTGAGTAGACATGACCATATGATCTGCGATCAATTTGCGCATACGATCCATTTCAATGATCTCGTCTCCCGGATTTGGCACCACTACCGGCTCTTTAATATTCGCCAAGAAAGAAGAGCCACCAACGACTGGCGCAGGTGCTGCAACTGGTGCTGAAGTTTGCGCAACAGCAACTTGTGGAGCAGAAACGGCCACACCGCCACCGTTTGAACGGTTTTCCAAGTATGTTAAAACATCTTTTTTAGTTACGCGACCTCCTAGTCCGCTACCGCCGATCGCATCCAATTCAGCACTTGAAATGCCTTCTTTTTGAGCAATACTGCGAACGAGTGGAGATAAAAACTTACCGTTAGCACCGTTCTTGTCAAGTGCAACTGCAGGAGCTGAAGCTAATTCTTTAGCTACTTCAACTGCTTTTTCTGCAACAGCAACCGGTTCAGAGGCCGGAGCTTCAGGTGCAGGAGCTGCATCCCCGTCTGTTGAAATGATTGCAATAACGTCACCAACTTGAGCAACCTGGTCTTTTTCGAATAAACGTTTCACTAATACTCCGGCAGCTTCAGAAGGTAGTTCATTGTCTACTTTATCTGTTGCTACTTCTACTAGCGGCTCGTCCAGCGCTACCGCATCGCCAACGTTTTTCAACCAATTTGTGATTGTTGCTTCCGTTACACTTTCTCCCATTTTAGGAAGACGAATTTCAATTTGTGCCATAGTATGCCTCTGATTCTCTTAAAAGTTGGCACAAAAATAACGTAAAAAAAATGAAAGTCTACAAGGATTTAGGACTGTCGGTCTAACTTTTTCCAAGAACGTACCAGGATTTGGAGATCTGTGAACCAATTGTACTCCCGCGCATATAGCAAATCCAGCTTCTGGGCAAGGGTTTCATCGCACGAAATGAGTTGTTCATCTGGTCGCAAGATCCCTTTTTTTATCCGTGGTAAATTATCTGCAGCGCGCGTTCCGTATCCTACCAAGGTCTTTTTTCCGATCAAAACCTGCCAGCAATTTTTCAACCATTGCAATTTATTTCGGTAGAACCAGATCAAAATGGGGGATAGGAGTAAACCGAAGAATCCAAAAAATAGGTCGATCGTTCGCTTCTGACGTACTTTGTTCGCTTGTGTGATCGCATTTAGATTCAAAATGTACAAATCTCCAGCGGTTTCAATAGAATTTGAACCTATGAGAAATAAGCTATCCGGCTGTGCGATCTTGAAATCCAAACCGGGTTGTTGCAAGCGGATCATCCAAGCAATGATCTCGTTGGCTGCGGTGTCTCGTGCGCAAAAGATGATCTCGTCGATCTTGTGTACGGCTGTGATCTGTTCTAATTGCTCCAGTTGTCCAACGGTGTAAGGTGTTTTATCCGCCTCCTTTCCAACGTGAACCAAGGTTTCTACTTTGGGTTGCATTTGACGAAGCAGGGTGGCCACACGTTCAAACTCATCGCTATTTCCAACAATGGCAAAATTGGTGTGTTTTTGTCCGTTGATCGTAAAGCGTTTGCCGATCATGACGTGGAGCAGGAGTCGTGAGAGTAAAAAGTAACTGATCACCCAAGCGGCACCCAGAAGAATGTACAAACGCGAGAATTGCCATTCTTTCGGGAAAAGAGCGTATAACATGAGGATCAAAGCGGTTCCGATCACGGTCCCGGAAATGTATTTCTTCAAGCGAACCGGATGATCGTAACCACCCGAGAAAAGAATACTCAGCAACCACACAAAGGTGTACACACCAATGAGGATCTCGGAGGTCTTTTCCGGAAAGTGGATGTTGGATCGGTGCCAGTAGTGCGTTAACGCAAAAAGTCCGAATAATACATAGATCGTATCGATAGCCGGAAGTGTTATCCGTTTGATAAATCGCGCCAAAATGGCCAAACTGGCTCGGAAATAAATAGCAGTATTGATGAGGAACGAGAACAGCTTGGCATTCTTCTGAGAAAAGTGTTTTCGCGCAAAAATGACCATGGCTCGGTAAAAAACAAACACGTAATTCACCGAACTTTTCTTCGTGCTTTCTCCTTTGTAATGAATGATGCGCGTTTCCGGGAAGTAGACATTCTTGTATCCTCCTTTGATAATGCGATAAGACAGATCGATGTCTTCCCCGTACATGAAGAATTCCTCATCGAGTAGTCCGACTTTGTCCAATGCTTCTTTTCGCATCAACATAAAGGCTCCGCTCAAGATCTCAATTTCGTTGGTTTCAAATTCAGAAAGGTAGCCCAAATGGTAACGTCCGAATCGTTTAGAACGCGGAAACAATCTGGAAATCCCGAAGATCTTGTAGAATGCTACTGCCGGTGTAGGTAAACCACGTTTTGATTCCGGTAAGAATTTGCCTTTTCCATCCACCATACGCACACCCAAACCGCCCACATCCGGATGTGTATCCATGTAAGCCACCACTTTTTTCAAGGTGTCCTCTTCGATCACTGTATCCGGATTCAAAAGGAGCTGGTAGGCGCAGGAAGACAATTCCATGGCTTGATTGTTCGCTTTGGAAAATCCTTTGTTGTCTTTGTTGGCGATCAGTTTTACCCACGGGAATTTTTCGCGGACCATTTCAACAGACCCATCTACTGAATTGTTGTCGACCACCCAAACCTCAGCGGGCTCTTGTTCGGCTGCTTTGGCAACAGAATTCAAGCATTGCTCTAAAAAATAGGCAACGTTGTA
>CAYRVL010000004.1:52762-71260 GCA_964427665.1 uncultured Fluviicola sp.
CGGCTGCTTTGGCAACAGAATTCAAGCATTGCTCTAAAAAATAGGCAACGTTGTAGTTAACAATGATAACAGCAATTTTGGGTTCAGTAATCATTTTTTGAAACGGATAATTTTAGCGTCTACCAAAAAGTTACTGTAAATATCAATATCAACATCTTGAGCGATGGTTTCATCTGTCACGACTTTTAATCGGAGTGAAAATTTGGAATCTTTGATGTATTCCTGAAGGTCGGTTGTAGGTACATCTAAAATTAAGTTATCGCCAACAGTATTTGGAATATCGTTTTTTGCAGCGATCAAAATTTCAGGATTATTGGGTGAATCAATGTATACTTCTAAATCATTTACAAAGGAAAAAGTTTCGTTTGTTGGAGAAGTAATGTTCAATTCTAAATTTTTCAGGAAAATACTATTAATACGATCCTTTTTAGTGTTGTTGTTTTCAAATTCATACGTTGAATTGGTTTCTATTTCAGGAGTTCCAACAGAATAAGGTACAAGTGTTCCAAAAGTTGATTGTATCACAGCCGAAGTTGTATAATCAACATAAAACTGGGTGATTTTCTTCTTACACCCCCCCAGTAAAACAACTATTATTGGAAGTACAAATAAATAACTTTTTCTCATTTTAGCGAATTGCAATACATGAAATTTCAATTGGAACTCCCATTGGTAACGCAACCACTTGTACGGTTTCGCGCGCTGGTGGCGTTTCTTGGAAATAGGATGCGTATACCGCGTTCATCTGCTGGAACAAACCCAGATCAGTCATGAAAATACTGCATTTCACAATGTGCTCCATGCCCATGTTATTCTCTTTCAGGAGCAATTCAATGTTCTGTAAAATGCGGTGCGTCGCTTGTTCGATCGATTCGACCTCCAATTGTCCGGTAAAGGCATTCAACGGAATTTGTCCGCTCACGTAAACGGTATCACCTTTCACAATGGCTTGACTGTAGGGTCCAATGGGAGCCGGTGCTCCGGGAATAGATATGGCTTTTTTCATGGTAATCGTACTTCTGGCGCACAGGTACGTGCACAACATGCTACAAGTTTACTAATTTTGTTTTGAACCATGAGGATTCTGTTGTTGGATAATTTTGACTCGTTCACGTATAACCTTGCACATTACTGCGAAGGGTTGGATGCGGATGTGGATGTAATTGATAATGCCACGTTTCAACCGGAATTCCTACAAAAGTACGATGCACTGATCATTTCTCCAGGACCGGGATTACCTAAAGATTCGGGTGTGTTGATGGAAGTGTTAGCGCGCGCTGTTGAACAGCGGATTCCGATCTTGGGTGTTTGCCTCGGGATGCAAGCGATAGCGGAATACTTTGGTGGCAGTTTGTACAACCAGCAAGAAGTAAAACATGGAGTTGAAGAGTGGATCACCATTCTGGACCGCGAAAACTGCTTGTTTCAAGAAATGGCAGAGCGACAGGCTGTAGGATTGTATCATTCTTGGGCGGTCGATTTATCGGGGGCTACAGATCTGCAAGTTACGGCGATTTCGGATCGGGGAGTCATCATGGCCTTGTCGCATCGTACTCTGCCAATTTATGGCGTTCAATTTCATCCGGAAAGTATACTCACGCCATCGGGAAAAAAGATGATCGCTAATTTTCTGCGTCTTGTTTCTTAAGTTGTCCTTCCTTATTTTTGGGATAACTCTAAACAAGAAACGAGATGAAATGGTATTTGAGCTTGACAATGATGCTTGTCGTTGGTTTTGCGAAAGCGCAATCCTGCATTGGTACATGGATTACGATCGATGACGAAACAGGAAAGAAAAAATCTAAAGTGGAGTTGTATAAAAAAGACGGGAAGCTTTACGGCAAGATCGTCTATTTGTACCCCCGCGAAGGACGAGAAGAAAATCCGAAATGCACGAAATGCAGCGGAGATCGCAAAAACCAGCCTTTGATCGGTCTACAGATCGTTCGTGGTTTGGAGTGGGATGGAAGCGAATGGGAAGATGGGACTATTTGTGATCCTGAAAATGGAAAGGTATATACATGCTCTATGTGGTTGGATGCAGAAAACAAGGACCGTCTGAACGTTCGTGGATACGTCGGGCCATTTTTCCGCACGCAAACCTGGATCCGTGTGAAGGAATGATACAATATAAAGTTCAACAAAAACAAAAAGGCCGATTCAACGAATCGGCCTTTCTAATTCTAAAAGAATATTAAGCAGCTTTCTTAGAGCAGCAAGATCCTCCTGATTTCTCAGTTCCTGAGCAGCTAGCTCCTTTTTTAGACTTCTTAGTTTTTTTCTTTTTGTCGTCGTCTTTTTTCACAACTACAGTGTGGTTTCCGTTGTTAGCAGCGTAAACTGTTGCAGTCATTGAACCTACGAACATTGCCAATGTCATGGCTACAAATACTTTTTTCATAATTGATCAATTAATGTTATAACGATCCTAAATTAACACATTTAGTTTATCTTGCCAAGCCTTGTTAACTTAGCTTTAACATCTTCACCAATTTTAACATTTAGTTCTGTTCCAAGAGGCAAAAAAACATCCACACGAGATCCAAACTTAATAAACCCGAACTCTTCTCCTGTTTTGGCTTGTTGTCCTTCTTTGGCGTAATAACAAATACGACGTGCCAATGCACCGGCAATTTGTCGGAAAAGTACCTCTTTACCGGATGCGTGTTCCACCACTACCGTACTACGTTCATTATCCGTAGAACTTTTTGGATGCCATGCAACCAAGAACAAACCTTTGTGGTATTTCACATATTTCACCAATCCGCTGATCGGGAAATAATTGGCGTGTACGTTCAAGGGTGACATGAAAATAGAAACTTGAATGCGGCGATCTTTGAAGTATTCCGTTTCTTCTACTTCTTCGATCACTACGACTTTTCCGTCAGCTGGACAAAAAATATCGTTTTCATCGAATACGCAGGTGCGTTTAGGGATGCGAAAGAACTGAACAATGAGGTAGAATGTCACCAAAACACCCGCAGTAAGCAGTATGAATAACCAAAGCCAATCGGTCGTTTGATAAAGCCAATAAGCGCCCCATTCGATCAATCCCAGAACGATTGTTCCAAGAATAATTGTCGCTGTTCCTTCGCGGTGTAATGTCATTGTTGCAGTTTTTACAAGTGGCAAATGTAGGGAATTAATCTAATTTGGGTTCAACTCACAGGATGTAGGTGATCAAAACGTAAAGTGTAGGGGCGGTGAATAACATGGCATCTATGCGGTCCAGTACACCGCCATGACCCGGAAGAATATTCCCGGAATCTTTGACTTCTGCCGATCGTTTCAATTTACTTTCGAATAAATCGCCCAAAGTTGACAGCACGGATGCTGCGATCGATATAAGTGCTAGAGCGATGTATTGATCAAAGGTCGTATGGTCGTTTGCTCGGATGGATAAAAGAATCAACATGACGATTGCTGCACCGAGCAAACCACCCAGAAATCCTTCCCAGGTTTTCTTTGGGGAAACCGTAGGGAACATTTTGTGCTTTCCGAAAAGTCTCCCGGAAACATAAGCCAGTGTGTCGTTCAAATAGATCGGAAGTAATACGACCAATAACAGTTGTTTAACGAATACATCGTGTTGGGTCATGCTGGCTGCTAGCAAGAAAAGCGGCAAGATCACGTACACTGTGCTCAAAACTAACGGAAACTTGAAAAGACCTTTCACGTGTTCTTTTCGGAAAATAAGCCAGGTAAACAATACGATGAGTAACACCCAGACGAACCACAATACGGAAACTACGTTGTTGCTGTAAATCCATTTCCAGATTCCAAGACTCGGAATGTTTGGATAAATACCGTTGATCGTTTCTACCAACACAGGCAAAAAGATCGCTAGATTCAACAGTAAACCGGGAAACAGAAGATTGCTCTTGTAGGGAGTTTGTTCTCCCATTTTAAAGATCTCATACGTGCCAAATACGGAGAAGGTGAACAACACGAGGTTGAACAAGTTCGTTTGATTTACCAGATCCAAATAATAGGGCGTAAAAACAAATAGCAGGAAAATGATCCCGAAGATCCCGCGATTGATCAATTCTTTCATGGCACAAAAATAAAAACTCCCGAATGAATCGGGAGTTTTGTAGTTATTATTCTTCTTTCAACGGTTCGTCTGAAGGACTTGGCATTTCTTCCGGTGAGTCCGGTGGAGTTACCTCCGGTTCTGTGCCAGGATTTGTTTCCGGTTGCGTTTCCGGCTCATCCTGCGCTACCACTTGTGGGTTGCTGGTTTGCATGTCGTTCTCTTCTGGTTTTACGATTGTTGCGTCTTCGACTTTCCAAGGACGGTCGCCAAAGATCTCGATCAAGTCTTCCTTGAAGATAACTTCTTTTTCAAGCAACTTGTCCGCCAATTTCGCTAACTTATCTTTGTTCTCAGAAAGCAAACGCAATGCGCGTTGGTACTGAGCTTCAATGATCTTACTCACCTCTTCATCCATGATACGTGCGGTATCCTCTGAATACGGTTTCGTGAACATCTCACGACCTTGCGAATCGTAGAATGAAATGTTTCCAATGCGATCGTTCAACCCATAAATAGAAACCATCGCGTATGCTTGTTTCGTCACTTTTTCAAGATCTGAAAGTGCACCGGTCGAGATCTTTCCAAATGTCAATTGCTCGGCTGCACGTCCACCTAAAGCGGAACACATTTCATCCAGGATCTGCTCTGTTGTTGTAATTTGACGCTCTTCCGGCAAATACCAAGCAGCACCGAGCGATCTTCCACGTGGTACGATCGTTACTTTCACCAACGGATGAGCATGTTCCAACAACCAACTGATCGTCGCGTGTCCGGCTTCGTGATAAGCAATGGCGCGTTTTTCGTCTTTCGTGATGATTTTGTTCTTTTTCTCCAAACCACCGATGATGCGGTCTACTGCATCCAAGAAATCTTGTTTTTCAACCACTTTTTTCTCCTTGCGGGCAGCGATTAGTGCAGCTTCGTTACACAAATTAGCGATGTCGGCACCCGAGAATCCCGGAGTTTGTTTACTCAAGAAATCGATATCAATATCTGTTGCTAATTTCAACGGTTTTAGATGCACCTGGAAGATCTCTTTACGTTCGTTCAGATCCGGCATGTCTACGTAGATCTGGCGGTCGAAACGACCTGCACGCATCAAGGCAGAATCCAATACATCTGCGCGGTTTGTGGCAGCCAAGATGATCACACCGGAGTTGGTTCCAAATCCGTCCATCTCTGTCAATAGCTGATTCAAGGTGTTTTCGCGTTCGTCATTCGAAGAGAATCCGGCATTTTTACCGCGGGCTCTACCAATCGCATCAATCTCATCAATGAAAATGATGGATGGAGATTTTTCTTTCGCTTGACGGAATAGATCGCGCACTCGAGATGCTCCAACTCCAACGAACATTTCTACGAAATCGGATCCGGAAAGGGAGAAGAAAGGAACTTTTGCTTCGCCGGCAACCGCTTTGGCCAACAATGTTTTACCCGTTCCCGGAGGTCCTACCAACAAGGCTCCTTTCGGGATCTTCGCTCCCAATTCGGTATATTTTTTCGGGTTTTTCAAGAATTCAACGATCTCTTGAATTTCTTCTTTCGCACCTTCCAATCCGGCAACGTCTTTAAAGGTTACATTCGTTGAACGACCTTTGTCGTAAACCTGAGCGCGTGATTTTCCGATGTTGAAGATTTGTCCACCTGCACCTCCGCCACCACCGGACATACGGCGCATGACGAACATCCACAGTACCACGATGATGATGATTGGCAATAGGAAACTGATGACACTTCCCATGTAGTTCACTTCTTCCACGTACGGCACTGAGATCGGTTGTTTCCCTCGTTTTTGCAGGGAATCGTTGATCACATCCAATTTGTTTTCAAAATTGCCCGCGTCCGGGATCGGAATCGAAAACTCAGGAATTCGGCGAGATTTCTCGATCACCGTTTTCACTACTTTCAATTCTCCTTTCGGATTATCTGTAGCTTTCAGGTACTTTTTACCGTCCTCGTTCAAAGCAAAATCAACACGACGGTTGTTCACAATGCGCACGTTTTCTACGTAGCTGGAATCCGCTAGTGTGTAGAATGTTTTGATCTCGCGCAGTGTAGCACCGCTTTCGTTCGTGAAGACAAAAGTTAATATGATCGCAAAAGCAATAGCCGCATAGATCCAATAGATCGCATACGGATTATTCTTTGGCTTGTTTGGTGAATTTTCTGACATAATGCAAGTGTTAATTTAGATCCGGAATATCGGTTCGGATGGCATCTGACCACAGGTCTTCCAATTCATAGAATTGACGAGCTTCCTTATAAAAGATATGGGCAACAACGCTGACGTAATCCAGTAGGATCCATTCAGCACTCGTTTTTCCTTCCTGATGCCAAGGTTTTTCTTGTAGCTCTTTTCGCGTATGTCGCGACACCGTAGAGGCGATACCTTCTACTTGAACTGTACTATCTCCAGAACAGATCACAAAGAAGTCGGTTACCGCATTTGGAATGTTACGTAAGTCTAAAACAGTGATGTTTTTCGCTTTGTTTTCCTGCATTCCTTCTACAATCGCATCGCAAAGTACTTTTGAGTCTACAGCTGATTTTAATTTATACATTCGTAATTTTGTGTGCACAAATCTAAGCAATTAAACGCTTGAAAAGTTTGTGTGTGATTTCCTAATACTTGTTAATTTCTATGATCGGTCAGCACATCGTATTACTTCCCGAGGTGGATTCCACCAACAATTATGCTGCCAAGTGCCTGGCTGAAGGAAAACTGACAAGTGGAACTGTTATTTTGGCAGAACATCAAACTGCCGGACGTGGACAGCGCGGTAATTCATGGCAATCTGGCAGTGGACAATTTGCCGCATCCGCTTATTTGGACCTGAATTTCCTTCCGATCGAACAGTGGATCTACCTGAATATGCTGGTGGCGCTCTCTGTAAAAAATGCATTGGCAACATTGCTTCAGGAAGAAGTCTTGATCAAGTGGCCGAACGATGTGCTCTGGCGCGAAAAGAAGATTGCCGGCATTTTGATTGAAGGACAAATCGCCTCTGCGCGTCAGGGAGTGATCATTGGTCTGGGGGTGAATCTCAAGCATGATGCCTTGTTACCGCATGCTATTGGCGCTTCGTTGGTGAAGGAGATCGAACGACTCACCTTTTTAGAAACGTGGATTCACTCTTTCAATGCGCTTTTTCCGCTGTTAAGAGCCGGGAATTTTCAGGAAATACGCAGGCAGTACTTGACCGGTTTGTGGCGTTTGGGCGAGGAACAACTAGTCGCAACGAACCATTATGGAGAACTGTACGGAAAGATCGTTGGGGTGAACTCGTCTGGTGATCTGGAATTTCAAACACAGACCGAATTATTCACCTTTGGGATCAAAGAAATTCAATTTACTTACTGAAATGTTCCTGCAAGCGTTGTGACATGTAGTTGAACAAAGAGATCAGTGGTTTTTCCACCATCATTTTCATGAACATATTAATCTGCGCATGGAATTCGATGTGTCCATCGCATTCATTTTCGCCATTTTCGTTGATCACGATCGCCAAGCGGTATTGGAATGGCGCTTGTTCACCGGAGTGCATGTTGATCTTGTGATAGGGATGGTGTTGCGTGTAGTGCAAAGGAATGATAATTCCTCCTTGTACTTTGAAGCTGCAACCGTGCTCATCCGATTTGAAATCGCTGATCTTGTCTTGCGGGAGCAAATGATAGATATTGGCCGAGTCGCAAAGAAAGTCATAAACCTCCCGTTGTGATGCCGCTATAACGGATTTTTGACTGATGATGTCCATGAATTATTGATTCCAGGTTGATGGAGCGTTTTTCCACTCTTTTAACGACGCGACATCGGATTCGTTGATGTAATCAGATTTCAAAGCCTGATCCAACAAGTGATCGTAATCGGTCAATGTTACATACGGACAATCAGCTTGTTTGAAATTTTCCACCGCCACGTCGAATCCGTATGTGAAAATGGCAACCAGTCCCTTCACATCCATTCCTGCATCACGCAGGGCTTGAACAGCAACCAAACTGCTTCCTCCGGTTGAGATCAGATCTTCGATCACCACTACACGCTGACCTTTTTCAAAATGACCTTCGATTTGGTTCCCAAGACCGTGTCCTTTCGCGGAACTACGCACATAAATGAACGGAATTCCCAGTTCCTGTGCGATCAATGCTCCTTGAGCAATACCACCCGTTGCCACACCTGCAATCACTTCCGGCTTCCCGAATTGCTCCAGAATGGCGTCTGTATACCCTTGACGAATGAAGGTACGGATCGACGGAAACGACAAGGTTTTGCGGTTATCGCAATAAATCGGCGACTTCCATCCGGAAGCCCACGTGAACGGGTCGTTCGGTTGTAATTTCACTGCTTTGATTTGCAGCAAAAATTCCGCTACTTTTAACGCTCGGTCTTTGTTCAAAATCATGGCGGCAAATGTACAAAGTTTTTGTAGATAATAAAGTGATCTATATTACAGATCGGGCGAAAAAGCCCAAAAAAGGAACACAGCTGGTAACGATAGCTATATCTGATCCGCTCGAGGTTCCTGTCCTTCAATGGCGTGCAGAATTGCCGGAATATGTGGAAGTGCAACTGGTATGTGAGGAACCAAAGCAGGTTTTGAAAGCGGTTTTTGCCGACTACGATTGGGTGGAAGCGGCTGGTGGCTTGGTGCAGCGCAAAGAATCGTTTTTATTGATCCATCGACTGGGTATGTGGGATCTGCCCAAAGGCAAGATCGATGAGGGAGAAGGCGTGGAGCAAGCAGCCATTCGCGAAGTGGAAGAAGAATGTGGGATACACAAACCGAAGATCCGGAACTTGATCACCACGACGTATCACACGTACGAGTTTCGGGGTAGGAAAACGATCAAGAAAAATTATTGGTTTTGGATGACGTACTCCGGTAACAAGGATTTGACACCGCAAGCAGAGGAAGATATCACAGCAGCTCAGTGGCTGGATCAACGCACGGTAAAAGCACTTCTTCCAGATGCATATCCGTCGATTCAAGACGTTTTTAAAGCATTTTGGAAGCAGAAAAAGCATCGGTGAAAAGCTTGGCTAATTTTTTGTTAATAATCCCGTGAATACGAAAAGAGTTTGTATTCTTGTAACGTTAAAACTTGAAAAACATGAAAACATTATTCGTTGTTGCCTTATCACTTTTCTCATTTGGAACCTTTGCACAGGATGCAAAAGCGAAACCTGCTGATAAAAAAGAAACACCAAAACAAGTTAAACCTGCGATCACTTTCAAAGAATTGAAGATTGAGCGCAAGGATATTCCTTATGATTCCAAAGAGCCTTTCGTATTTGAGTTCAAGAACACAGGAAAAGAGCCGGTGATCATCACGAACGTTCATACGTCATGTGGTTGTACAGCTGCTGAAAAACCAACAGAACCTGTTGCGAAAGGGAAATCTTCTAAAATCGTGGTGAATTACGACACAAAACGCGTCGGAAACTTCACAAAAACGATCACTGTAGTGACGAACGCTTCTGCTGAACCGATTGTATTGACTATTTCAGGAAACGTATTGGCACAAGAGCCTGTTACAACTCCTCAATAATAAAACGCATGAGCATGGGAAAGGCGACCTGAATGGGTCGCCTTTCTTAGTTTTGTATTCACTTGAACTTAGTCGATGATCTCGATCGCGTGAATGCGATCCCCTTGACGGATCTCATCAATCACATCTACTCCTTCTGTTACTTTACCAAAACAGGTATGGTTTCTATCCAAGTGCGATGTGTTGTTTCTGCTGTGGCAAATGAAGAACTGAGATCCTCCGGTGTTGCGACCAGCATGAGCCATAGACAAAACACCACGATCGTGGTACTGATTGTTTCCAGTTAACTCACAATCGATCTTGTAACCCGGTCCACCTGTTCCTGGCATGCCCGTGGCACCTTCACGCGAATTTGGACAACCTCCTTGGATCACGAAATCCGGAAGGACGCGGTGAAATGATAAACCATCGTAAAAACCTTCTTTTGCCAATTTTACGAAGTTAGCTACGGTATTTGGGGCGTCTTCCGTGTAGAACGTAACGCGCATGTCTCCTTTGTCTGTTTTAATGATTGCTTCCATGTTCATTCTTTTTTGCAAAAGTATCCATTCGGGAGGAATTCTTTCTGTTTTCCGCAAAAACATAGCTAAATTTGTGTATGGATTCAATACAGATACAACGACAAGAACTTTCCGTTTTTTCCAAGTTTTCAAAAGCTTTTACAGACCAAACGGCCTTTGCGCCTTTTTTAAACAAACCATTTACAGCCCTGAAGGATCTTCATGCGCAAGCCGCTGAAAAATTGGCGGGTTACTCGGATCAAAACCGACAGGTGCTCGCGGATTCACTCGTTCAACAAGCCGGGGCATACTTTTCCGAGAAGCAATTGGCCAATTTAGCTTTGTTGCGCAAGAAAAACACCGTTACGATCACCACAGGACATCAATTGACCTTGTTTGGCGGACCGATGTTTTTAGTGTATAAAGTGCTTCATATTGCGAAATTGGCTGCTGCCTTTAATGAATCTCAAACCGACTACAAAGCGGTGCCGATCTTTTGGTTGGCCAGCGAAGATCACGATTTAGATGAGGTACGCAGTGCTCACCTTTTTGGTAAAACGTTTACCTGGGAAACTCCACAAACCGGGGCTGTGGGTAGAATGACTACAGCAGATTTTACGCAGGTGCTTACTGATTTCAAAGCGTTGTTCGAAGGGAAGGAGTCGCAGATCGAAAAACTGCTGACCTGTGACCAAACCGAATACGCGGCGTTCAATCAGGAATTCCTCACGCGTTTGTTTTCCGATTTCGGGATCTTGGTGCTCCAGCCTGATTCAGCTGCATTGAAAAAAATGTTTGTTCCCGTTTTGACGCGTGAATTGGAAACATCCTGCGCACTTCCGGCAGTGGAACAGGTCAATGAACGCTTGTTATCTTTCGGGTGGACTCCGCAAGCCCAAGCGCGAGAGATCAATCTGTTTTTACTATCAGATGGGAAACGTTCCCGAATAGAGCGCGCCGGATCAAGCTACTTGATCGATGGGAAAACATGGTCCTCCGATGAATTGCTAGCTTTTGCCCAAGATCATCCCGAACAGTTTTCTCCAAACGTGATATTGCGACCGGTTTACCAGGAAACGATCTTGCCGAATATCGCTTACATTGGCGGAGGAGGTGAAATGGCTTATTGGGTGCAGCTGAAAGAAGTATTCGCGGCGCATCAAACCATTTTTCCGCTGATCCAACAACGCAATTCGCTTCATGTGATCGATTCGGGGATGCTCAAACGCATGGAAAAGCTTGATTTTCAGGTTCAGGATTATTTTCAATCTGCGGATCTCCTGAAAAAAGCATTCATTGCGCAAAACAGTGCCGATGAAGTAGATATGTCCGAGGTGTATGAAGCATATGAACAGTTCAAACGCGCTTTGATCTCGAAAACCCGCAGTGTTGCACAATCTTTGGAGAACATGGCAGAGGCGGAATCGGTGAAAATGCACAAACAGCTGGAACAGGTTGAGGCCAAATTGATCAAACAAGTAAAACAAACACACGAACAAGCCCTCAAATCGATCGAATTCGTTTGTGAGCGTTTTATGCCGGAAAACACATTGCAAGAGCGCTATTTCCACTGGTTGCATTTTGCGGCTGATGGCAACTTCGCGGAATTTTTTCAACGCATTTACGAGCGAATTGATCCATTTTGCGGAGATTTAATGCTGTTATATCCAACCGATTTCAAAGCAGAACACTAAATTCGCCGATCATACGTTATCTGCATGATGAATTTTTTACGATACCTGATTACAATATGCTTGTTGTGTGTGCTGAGCTCTCGCGCTCATGCACAGGTGCAGGTAAAAGGGCGGGTAATCGATAAGGAAGGAAAGGCGTATCCGGATGTTTTGCTTCAGATCTTAACAACGAATGATACGCTTTCTGCACAAACTGACAACAAAGGTCGTTTTAGTTTTAAAACTGCATCAGGACCCTGTACCATTGTTATTTCGGAAGATCAAGAAACCTATCGTCGCCCGTTCGCGATCCCGGAAACGAGTGAATTCGACCTGGGAGATATCAAACTGAACACTGCTTACATCCAAACAGTAGTGGTCAATTATACCAACGATGACAATGGATTAGACAAATTGGAACCCATCGATTTTGCCCGACAAACCAGCAATAAGATCGAACAGTTTTTGGTTTTAACAACCGCAGCTACTTCGCGCAATGAATTGACCTCCAATTACAATGTTCGCGGCGGGAGTTACGACGAGAATTTGGTGTACGTCAACGGGTTTTTGGTGAATCGACCGTTTTTGACGCGCAGCGGACAGCAAGAAGGTTTGAGTTTCATCAATTCTGCTTTGGTAAAGGATATTTATTTCTCGGCAGGAGGTTGGCAATCCACTTATGGCGATAAATTGAGTTCGGTGTTGGATATTCGCTACAAAAAACCGACAACGTTCAAGGCTTCTGCTTTAGCTGGATTGCTGGGTGTTGAAGCACACGCCGAAGATGCGCTGGGGAAATACGATCGTTTGCGTTATGTGTTTGGTGCGCGTTATCGGGCAAATGGTTATTTATTGAATTCACTTCCTGCAAAAGGAAATTACAATCCTGTTTTTTGGGATGCGCAGCTCTTAGTAGAATATGATATCAGCGATAAATGGCTCCTCACAGTTTTGGGGCATACTTCGTCTAATCGCTATCAGTTTGCACCGGAAACGCAACAAACCGATTTCGGAACTTCCTCAGAAGCGTATTCGTTCAACATTTATTTCGATGGACAAGAAAACACGCGCTTTCTGACTTCAACGGTAGGAACTTCTTTGAGCTATTTTGGGAAGAAATATCAGGCAGTAACGTATTTGACGGCGTTCAATTCCAATGAATCCGAGAATTTCGATATTCAGGGGCAATACTTTATCAATGAGTTGGAAACGGATCCTTCGAAAGAGGAATTTGGAGATTCCATTGCTGTTTTAGGAGTAGGGACATTCTTGAATCATGCGCGCAACACCTTGAATGCGACGATCTTCTCTTTGTATCACGATGGAACCTATACACTTCGCGATTTCAAGGCAACGAATTACAGAAAACAACATCAGATCAAGTACGGATTTGGGGCGCAACTGGATGATTTTTCGGATAAACTGAGTGAGTGGCGTATGGTAGATTCTGCCGGATATTCCTTGCCGCAAGGTTCGAGCGATCAGGTCGAGTTGTTTGAAACGATCAAAGGGCAATTATCCCTGGAAAATCAGCGACTACATGCTTATGCACAATGGCACGCGGAGTGGCGCAAAGGGAAGAAAGATCTGTATGTGCAGCAGACCAAATACATCCGAAATCGCGAAGGATTTGTGATCGATACCCTCGTAAAGGATACAACGATCGCTTACGCGCAATCAAGATGGCAATTGGATGCAGGAGTTCGCGCCTTGTATACCAGTTACAATTCAGAAATGTTGGTCATGCCCCGTGTGACGGTGACGTTCATTCCCATTGCTTACGTGTATCACAACAATCAGTTTGTACGCCGCTTGATCAAGTATAAGTTTGCCGCAGGAATGTTCCATCAACCGCCATTTTATCGTGAGTTTAGAACCTTTGATGGTGGTTTGAATCCGGAAGTCCGCGCCCAAAAGTCTTTTCATTTGGTAGCCGGTGGAGAATACAACTTTTACATGTGGGGAAGGAATAAACCGTTCAAGTTTGCTGCTGAGGCCTATTACAAGTATTTGTGGGATATCAATCCATACGAAATCGAGAACGTGCGCATTCGCTATTACGCGGAAAACATTGCTACGGGGTATGCCACCGGAGCGGATCTGCAGCTGAACGGAGAATTCATTCCGGGCTTGCAATCGTTCTTTAAATTGGGCTTGTTATCAACCAAAGAAGATATCCAAGGCGATTTTTACTACAATTATTACAATGCGGACGGAGTGAAGATCATTCCTGCCTTAACCGCCGATTCAGTGGCTGATTCCATGCGCGTGGAGCCGGGTAGCGTTCGTCGTCCAACCGACCAGCGATTTAATATTGGTGTTTTGTTTCAAGATCAAATGCCCGGCTTGGAGCGATTTGGTGTTCAGGTCGGGATCAATTACGGATCACGCATTCCGTATGGTCCACCAGATTACACGCGTTACAAGGATACCTTGACAATGAAATCTTACTTCCGCGTCGATCTGGGCTTGTCTGCTGATTTGATCTACAAAAAGTCTAAGCATCCGGACCGTTGGTACGGGAAATTGCAGGATGCGGTGGTGTTTATCGAGGTGTTCAATTTATTAGGTGTGAACAATGTCCTATCGAAGCAATGGATCCAAGATGTTTCGGGGAAATACTATTCCATTCCAAATTATCTGACCCAGCGTCGTTTCAATGTAAAGTTGTTGATCCGGATCTAAGAATCGATGATCTGATCGTCGGTGGCTCGTTCCGTTTGTCGTTCAGAGAGCAAGTAGAAAAATCCAAAGCCACACAGGCAATTTCCGAACATCAAAAAGAATGTTCCGAATCCGATATGCCCATGGAAAGGTCCGCCCCAATGGAACGTGGAGAGTTTTCCGGCAATAAAGGTGATGAAAATGATGAACAAGGTCGAAATAACGATGAAGATTTGAGAAAGTACGATCCTTCTGGCGTAATAGGCAATTAAGAGCGGTATTAGTTGAAAGGCGAGATTCAAATAGTAAATGCCACTGACGATTCCATATTCCTTGATCTCGCGCACTTCGAATTCATATACCGGGTGTGGTTTCCAACTTACATCCACAGTAACCGGTGTAAATAGGGCCGCGACAAAGCACAAAGCAGCAGCGTTCAGAAGTATACGGATCATGGAATTAAGTTTACATCTGCTCCAACACCGCAATGCGTTTCTCGATTGGCGGGTGCGTGGCAAACAAGCCCATCAAGGAAGATTTGTGCTCGATGAACAATTGCTTCACATCGTCGCTTTTTACAGAATCCAATTCGGAATTTCCGGAGATCTTGCGCAGCGCAGAGGCGAGGGCCAAACTGTTGCGTGTCATTTCTACGGCACCGGCATCGGCGAGGTATTCGCGTTTACGAGATAACGCAAATTTAAACACCAGCGATAGGGCATAGGCGACTACCGTGATCAACAAAGCAATTAAGATGATCGGTGTATCGTTCTTGTCGCGTTTGCGTCCACCTCCCCACAACAAATTGCGGAAAAGCACTTCCATCAAAAAGGAGAAGATCCCTACAAACACGATGGTGATGATTAGCAAACGCACGTCTTTATTGCGGATATGGGTCAATTCGTGGGCAATGACACCTTCCAATTCGCGGTCATCAAGCGCTTCGATAATACCGGTGGTAAGTGTTACGGCGTAAGATTTTTCATCGATTCCGGAGGCAAAAGCATTCAAAACCGGCGTATCGATCACGTACAATTGCGGCATTTTCATCCCAACCGAAATGCACAAGTTTTCAGTCAGGTTGTAAACGCGCATGTTCTCTTTGCGCTCAAGCGGTCGCGACTGCGTAGCGAAGCGGATCATGGCGGTGTTTGCGTAATAGGCGATCAAAAACCAGATCACCACTCCTCCAACAACGAAAGGAATGGTGATCAAAAATTGCTTGTTCACTGCCTGTATGTTTTCCATGCCACCCATGGTGAAAAAGAAAAACGCATAAACTGCCGCCAGAACCAGTAATGGAAATCCGGCAAGGATCAGGGTTGAACGTAAATTATTTGTGCGAATTTGCTCGTGTAAACCAACGTAAGCCGCCATTCATGTATTGTTAGAATGAAACTTCCGGTGCTTTGTCCAGCGTTGTGCGCTGCTCAGATCCTAAATCGAACATAGGTTCTGTTTTGTAGCCTTTAAATCCGGCAATCAAATTACTTGGGAACTGTTCAATTCCATTGTTGTACTCCTTCGTTGCCGAGTTGAAGAATCTGCGCGCTGCAGCCAATTTGTTTTCAATGTCCGAGATCTCACTTTGCAAACTCATAAAATTGGAATTGGCTTTTAGATCCGGATACGCTTCGATCTGAATGTTCAAACCACTCAAAGCTGCACCCAATGAATTTTCAGCAGCGATCTTTTCCGAGATCGAACCGGCTTGCATACAACGAGAACGTGCTTCGGTAACGCGTGTCAATACTTCACTTTCGTGCGTCATGTACCCTTTTACGGTCCCAATCAATTGCGGGATCAAGTCATAACGCTGTTTTAACTGGACATCGATGTCGGAAAAAGCCGACTCGCGGTTGTTTTTTAGGGCGACTAAGCGGTTATTGATGGAGACCATCCAAATGATGAGGATCAATACGACTCCACCTGCAATTAAAGCTGCGATCATGTGTTTTATTTTTTTATTTCAGAAACGAATGTACATTTTTTTTAGGCTGAAAATTGTCTTTAATAAAGATTAACAGTATCCGGAAGTCATGAAATAGCCGAAAATGAAGGGTTTAGCTGGGTTCAGACACTATTTTGGAATTAATTCGATTTAGTTTCCTGTAAAACCCGTATCTCGTTGTACTTTTGCGGCAAATTTCAGCACAAAATGGAACTAATCACAACGTATATCTGTAAAGAATTCGATCTGGGCATACACAACAACATGTTCGGTGGGCGCTTGATGGCGCTGCTCGATGATGCCGCAGCGGGTTATGCCGCGCAATTATGCGACTCGCCCATGATCGTTACCATCAAGTTCGATGAATTCGTATTTAAAAAACCGGTGAAAGTAGGAAGCATCCTCAAGATTTATGGGAAGGTGGTGAAATTTGGAAATACGTCGCTTGAATTGTACATGGAAATTCGCAAGCACAACGTGTACACAGGCGTGCAGGATATCGTTACCCATACAAATGTCACCTTTGTGCGCATTGATGAAGATGGTAACGCTGTTCCGATTGCTGATCACGTGAAAACGCGTTATGAAAAAAGAATGAAAGAATTCGGAAAGGGCTTATTAAACATTGAAGAGAAAGGTTTCTCGACAACTTAATTCCGCTCATTTAAGCCGTATTTCTGTCCCAATCTGAGAATCTCATTCCATGATTCTCCGTATATTCGTGCGCACTTTTAAGGTCAAATTTGATTTAATTGAAGATTATGGAGCAACAAGCACCCTATAAATCCAAAAACAATATTCGAATCGTTACGGCAGCGTCTTTGTTCGACGGTCACGATGCGGCAATCAATATCATGCGTCGGATCATTCAATCTACCGGATGTGAGGTGATCCATCTAGGTCACGATCGCTCGGTTGAGGAAGTGGTAAATACCGCCATTCAAGAGGATGTACAAGCAATCGCGATGACTTCTTATCAGGGAGGACATATCGAGTATTTCAAGTATATGCACGACTTGTTGAAAGAAAAGGGAGCTCCACAGATCAAGATCTTTGGTGGGGGAGGCGGAACGATCCTGCTTTCTGAGATCGAGGAATTGCACCAATACGGAATCACGCGGATCTACCATCCCGATGATGGTCGCGCCATGGGCTTGCAGGGAATGATCAACGACTTGGTTGAAAAAGCGGATTTTGCGGTAGGTGATCAGTTGACCAACGAGATCGATCGTTTAGCTGAGAAACACGTGCCGTCTATTGCGCGTTTGATCTCTGCAGCAGAAAGTTACCCGGATGTTGCAGCGCCTTTTATGTCGAAAGTTCACGAAATGGCGGCTCAAAATTCCGTGCCTGTCTTGGGAATCACAGGAACAGGTGGTGCCGGAAAATCGTCTTTGGTGGATGAACTCGTACGTCGTTTCTTGTTGGATTTTGAAGATAAAAAGATCGCTGTTGTTTCAGTGGATCCATCCAAACGCAAAACAGGTGGAGCGCTTTTGGGTGACCGTATCCGTATGAATGCGATCCGAAACGAGCGTGTGTACATGCGTTCTTTGGCAACCCGTCAATCGAATTTGGCATTGTCAAAACACGTTTCTGAGGCTATCCAGATCTTGAAAGCAGCAAACTACGATTTGATCATTTTGGAAACGTCCGGAATCGGTCAGTCTGACACGGAAATTTTAGATCACTCAGATGTTTCCCTGTACGTAATGACGCCGGAATACGGTGCTGCAACCCAGTTGGAAAAGATCGACATGTTGGATTTCGCTGACGTGATCGCCTTGAATAAATTTGATAAGCGTGGAGCATTGGATGCCTTGCGTGATGTGCGCAAACAATACCAACGCAACCACAACTTGTGGGAAAAGAACGTGGACGAAATGCCAGTTTTCGGTACGATCGCTTCGCAATTCAATGACCCGGGTATGAACACCTTGTACAAGGTCATCATGGACAAGGTACGCGAAAAGACCGGAACACCCTTGGCTTCTACGTTCGAGATCACGAAAGAAATGTCGGAGAAGATCTTCGTCATCCCGCCGGATCGTACACGTTACCTTTCTGAAATTTCAGAAAATAACCGAGGTTTCGACAAATGGGTGAACAAGCAAGTAGAAGTTGCCG
>CAYRVL010000004.1:71360-81753 GCA_964427665.1 uncultured Fluviicola sp.
TCAGAAAATAACCGAGGTTTCGACAAATGGGTGAACAAGCAAGTAGAAGTTGCCGATAAACTGTACGGTTTGCACAAGACACTGGAAACCTTAAAAGATTCTACGGTCGATGATAAAGATCGCTTGATCAAAGGCGTCCAAGAAACATTTGAAGCGGTAAAACGCGATTTGGATCCGTACAACTGGCAAGTGATCGAAGAGTGGGATGCGAAGAAAGCTCGCTACGCCGCTCCTGAATTCGTGTTCAAAGTACGCGACAAAGAATTGCGTATGGCAACGCATACGGAATCACTTTCTCATACTCAAGTTCCAAAAGTTGCCTTACCGAAATTCAAATCATGGGGCGATATTTTGCGTTGGTCTTTGCAAGAAAATGTTCCGGGAGAATTCCCTTACACTTCCGGATTATTCCCATTCAAACGCGAAGGAGAAGATCCAACACGTATGTTCGCCGGAGAAGGTGGGCCGGAGCGTACAAACCGTCGCTTCCACTACGTGAGTTTGGGAATGCCGGCAAAACGCTTGTCTACTGCATTTGACTCAGTAACGCTTTATGGAAATGACCCGGATTTGCGTCCGGATATTTACGGTAAAGTAGGTAACTCAGGTGTGTCTATCTGCTGTTTGGATGACGCGAAGAAACTGTATTCCGGTTTTGATTTGTCGCACCCGGCGACTTCAGTATCCATGACAATTAATGGTCCTGCACCGATGTTGCTTGGTTTCTTTATGAACGCGGCAATCGATCAGAATTGTGAGAAATACATCAAGGCAAACGGTTTGGAAGCGGAAGTGAACGCGAAGATCGAAGCCATTTATAAAGCAAAAGGCGTTCAACGTCCAACCTACCAAGGTCCTCTACCGGAAGGAAACGACGGATTGGGCTTGTTCTTGTTGGGTGTAACGGGAGATCAAGTATTGCCTGCAGATGTGTATCAGCAGATCAAAGCAGATACTTTGAAACAAGTTCGCGGAACGGTACAAGCAGATATCTTGAAAGAAGATCAGGCACAAAATACGTGTATTTTCTCCACGGAATTTGCTTTGCGCTTGATGGGTGACGTACAACAGTATTTCATCGAAAAACAGGTGCGTAACTTCTATTCTGTTTCGATTTCCGGTTATCACATTGCTGAGGCTGGTGCAAATCCGATCACGCAGTTGGCATTTACCTTGGCAAACGGATTTACGTATGTCGAATACTATTTGAGTCGTGGAATGGACATCAATGCATTCGGACCGAACTTATCGTTCTTCTTCTCCAATGGAATTGATCCGGAATATGCGGTGATCGGGCGTGTTGCGCGTCGTATTTGGGCGAAAGCATTGTCTAAGAAATACGGAGCCAACGCACGTGCTCAAATGTTGAAGTATCACATTCAAACTTCGGGACGTTCGTTACACGCACAAGAGATCGATTTCAATGATATCCGTACGACCTTGCAAGCCTTGTATGCGATCTATGACAATTGTAATTCGTTGCACACCAATGCTTACGATGAGGCAATTACCACTCCAACTGAAGAGTCGGTGCGTCGAGCCATGGCGATCCAGTTGATCATCAACCGCGAGTTAGGATTGGCGAAGAACGAAAATCCATTGCAGGGATCGTTCATCATCGAGGAATTGACCGACTTGGTAGAAGAAGCAGTTTTGAGCGAATTTGACCGCATCACGGAACGTGGAGGAGTATTGGGAGCAATGGAAACCATGTATCAGCGTTCGAAGATCCAGGAAGAATCCTTGTACTACGAAACGTTGAAGCACAACGGAGAATTTCCGATCATTGGGGTGAATACTTTCTTGAGTTCAAAGGGGTCACCTACAATTGAGCCAAAAGAAGTGATCCGTGCGTCGGAAGAAGAAAAACAATACCAGATCAGCATGTTGAACGAATTGCATAAGATGCATGCCGACAAAGTGCCAGGTTTGATCTCAGAGCTACAGCAGGCAGCCGTACAAAACAAGAACATGTTCGAACAGTTGATGGAAGTATGTAAATATGCATCACTTGGTCAGATCACGAAGTCCTTGTTTGAAGTAGGAGGGCAGTACCGCAGAAATATGTAAGACCGAAAGTCTTTCTGAAATAAAAAATCCCGCCATTGGGCGGGATTTTTTATTTAAACGCGATCTAACACGTATTGGATCAAGTCCATCATTTCTTCATTGTATCCTTTGGAGAATTCCATGTTTGGTCGGTTGGCTACACCCAAACAGATCGTAACGACATCATGCCCCAAACCTTTACCTAGAGCAAATAATGCGGAACTTTCCATTTCAAAGTTTATGACGCGCTCTTGTTTTGGTCCGCGATATGCCGTCAATCGTTCGTTGATCTCCGGTGTTCGCAATCCCAGGCGGAGGCTGCGTCCTTGCGGACCGTAAAACCCGGAACTGGTGACAGTAATGCCTTCAACGGTTTTCTCCGAACGCAGTGCTTGAAGCAGACTTTGGCTGGCCGCAACAAAATACGGTTTGATCGGTTCAGGTAGACCCAAATGAGCACTCAGGGTACGTTCGATCTCCTGTTCGTAATCAGAAAAGGTGATCGGGTAGAAGTGGGCAATGTTGTCTAGGCCATATGCGCCATCACTCAGAATAAAACTGTGAACCGGATATTCTGGTTGCAAAATTCCGCAGGTACCGATTCGGATCAGCTTCAATGCTTGCAAGGTGGTTTTATCCTCCCTGTTTTCCAAGTCAATGTTGAACAAGGCATCCAATTCATTGATCGTGATGTCTATATTGTCAGTCCCAATTCCCGTTGATAGGGCACTGATGCGTTTGCCTTTATAGGTTCCGGTATGACAAACGAACTCGCGGTGTTGTGAACGATGTTCCACCTGGTCAAAGAATGAGGAGATCATTCCCACACGGTCCTGATCTCCAACTAACAAAACGGTAGGGGCAACATGTTCGGGTCCAATTCCCAAGTGGTACACGTTTCCCTTCCCGTCCAGGACTAATTCCGAAGCCGGATATTTCATTTAATTGAGATTTGAAAATTTAAAATGTAAAAGAAAATGGAGTATGTGTAGATCCTCCTGTAGTTTACTTTCGCATTTACACTTTTAATGATTACTTGACGCTTCCAAATACTTTTTTCAACAAGTCGCTCACGCGTGCAACAGGATCTAAACGAATTTTGTTCTCCTCTTGTTCTACCATTTTGAATAAACCGTCGATGGCCAATTGGGTCACGTAGGCATTGAGGTCCGGATTCACTTTTTGTCCGCCGGTGAGTGTCATTGCGGAGTTGTATTTGGTAATGATCGGATTCCAGTAATCGGTCAGTTTTACTTTCGAGATCGCTGCCTCTACTTTTGGAGCGAATGCTTGGGTCAATTTCGCAGAAGTATTGTCCTTCAGGTATTTCGTAGCCGCGCCATTGCCGCCATTCAGGATCGTGAAACCATCTGAAATACTCATCCCCAAGATAGCCTCTTTAAAGATTGGCAAGGCTTCTTTGCTGGCTTCTTCAGCCGCGCGGTTCAAGGTTGTTTCAAATTTTTCAACTTGTCCGGACATGCCCCATTCCAACGCTTTTTCGCGCACTTTTAACGCGTCAGGAGGAAATGGCAGGCGAATCGCATCATTTTTCAAAAAGCCATCGGTTACTGAAGTTAGGTTGACAGAGTTTTGAATACCAACCGTTAAAGCCTCTTTCAATCCGGAGATCACTTCTGCATTCGTTAGAGCCGGTGCGGTGGTGCTGGTTCCTGTGCCAAGAGTTTGGGCTGCCTCGTCCAATACTTCGCAAGATACGATTGCGGCTGCCATGCCTAAAACTATAATTGGTTTCATGTGTTTTTTCATAAAGCGTTATTTTGATCAAACTTAAGAATAATTTTGTGCCATTAGCAAAAAGAATACCATGATCAGAGCTGAGATTATTGCGATAGGAGACGAATTGTTGATCGGGCAAACCGTGAACACGAATGCGGCATGGCTGGGTGAGCAGTTGGCCTTGGTTGGTATCAAGGTGATGCATGCTGTTACGATCTCTGACGAGGTTCAGGCTATTGAGTCGGCTATTGATGCTGCGCTGGAAAGATCGGCGTTGGTAATTATGACCGGAGGACTAGGCCCAACGAAAGACGACATTACCAAAAAAGTGTTGGCGTCTTATTTTTCCAGTTCTATGAGAATCGATCCGGATGTATTGAATCGCGTGCGTACTTTTTTTGAAAAACGAAATCGTCCGATGTTGGATGTGAATTTGGCACAGGCTGAGGTTCCTGAATGTTGTCTGGTACTGACGAATCAATACGGAACAGCACCGGGGATGTGGTTTGAAAAGAACGATTCGGTATTGATCTCCATGCCGGGTGTTCCTTATGAAATGAAAGGGATATTTACGGAAGAGGCCTTGCCTCGAATTTTGGAAAAGTTTCCTCAATCACCCTTGTATCATGTTACGATACTAACACAAGGAAAAGGTGAATCCTTCTTAGCACACGAAATGAGTGACTGGGAAAATGAATTGCGTGCGGCAGGTTTTGATCTGGCGTATTTACCTGCACCGGGTTTAGTGAAATTGCGCATCACTTCTTTTAGAGGAGAACAAGATAAGGAGCGGATAGCTGATTTTGTTGCGCGTTTTGTGCAGGACAATCCCAAATTGGTATTCGGTTTTGGAGATGATACCTTGCCGGAGGTTGTGGGACGTTTGCTTGTTAATTCGGGTCAAACGGTGAGTACGATTGAGAGTCTAACTGCCGGATCGCTCGCTGCGTGTATAGGAGAAGTTCCCGGTGCGTCCAATTATCTAAAGGGTGGATTGATCACGTATTGGGAGGAACAGAAGATCTTGCTTGCGGGCGTAGATCCGGAGTTGATCGAACGAGAAGGAGTGGTGTCTGAAGCAGTAGCTTGTGCTATGGCGCAAGGAACGAAAGCGCGTTTGGGAACAGATTGGTGTGTGGCAACTACGGGAGTAGCCGGACCAACAGGTGGAACGGAGGACATACCGGTAGGGACCGTTTGTATTGCAGTTTCGGGACCACAAAGAACAGTGTCAAAGAAATTTTTATTTAGCGATAATCGACTTCGCAACGTACAAATGACTAATTTAGCAGCACTTAATTACCTCAGATGTGAGATATTAGGTTTAAATGATTAAAAAAAGCAATAACTATTTGGGAAATTACCAGAAATTGCTTTTCTTTGCACCCGCTTTTAGAATTAGGAAAATTTAAATACAATGTCACGAGTTTGTCAAATCACAGGAAAATCGGTAATGGTTGGAAACAATGTTTCTCACTCAAACCGTAAAACAAAACGCAAGTTTTACCCTAACTTGTTAACCAAGAAGTTCTACGTTCCAGAGGACGATATGTATGTTACATTGAAGATCTCTGCTGCAGCGTTGCGTACTATTAATAAGAAAGGGATTTCTGCCTGTATGAAGGAAGCCCGTGAAAAAGGTTATTTAAAGTAAATTCCGAGAAGCCGGGAGGTGGATCATAAAGAGAATAGAGATGGCTAAGAAAGCAAAAGGAAATAGAATCCAAGTTATTTTAGAGTGCACAGAGCACAAAGAGTCAGGAATGCCTGGAACTTCTCGTTACATCACGATGAAGAACCGCAAGAACACGCCTGAGCGTCTAGAGATTAAGAAATTCAACCCTATCTTGAAAAGATATACGGTTCATAAAGAAATCAAGTAATACGTATTTGTCATGGCAAAGAAGGTAGTAGCATCATTACAAAAAGGAGGAGGTAAAGAGCACACGAAAGTGATCAAAATGACCAAGTCTCCAAAAACAGGATCTTTTTCATTTAAAGAAGAAATCGTTCACAACGACAAAGTGAAGGAGTGGTTCACAAAAGCCTAGTTCTTAATTAAATGTAAACTCGATATTGTTGAGCCCCGTTCCGAGTAATCGGTTTCGGGGTTTTGAATTTTTAGCTTATGGCACTATTTGGATGGTTTTCAAAAGATAAGAAAGAGTCGCTGGATAAAGGACTTGAAAAGTCAAAAGAAAGTTTCTTTGGTAAGCTAACCCGATCATTGGTTGGGAAGTCCCGCGTGGATGATGAAGTCCTGGATGAGTTGGAGGAAATTCTCATCAGTTCGGACGTTGGCGTGGCTACCACATTAAAGATCATTGATCGCATCAACGAGCGCGTGGCGCGTGATAAGTATGTAGGAACTGAGGAACTCAATAAAGTACTCAAAGAGGAGATCGCCGCGTTGCTTTCGGAAAACGAGGCCAATATTGGAGATTACGAAATTCCAACTCATCAAGGCAATCCGCATGTGATCATGGTGGTAGGAGTGAACGGTGTGGGTAAAACTACGTCCATAGGAAAATTGGCGCATCAATTCAAAAAGGCCGGAAAAAAGGTGGTGCTTGGTGCATCGGATACCTTCCGAGCTGCTGCAGTGGACCAACTGATCATTTGGTCTGAACGCGTTGGCGTGCCGATCGTACAGCAGGGAATGGGGGCAGATCCAGCGTCCGTTGCGTTTGACGCCTTGAGTTCTGCGAAAGCACAAGGTGCAGACGTAGTGATCATTGATACAGCAGGTCGTTTGCACAACAAAGTGAATTTGATGAACGAGTTGTCCAAGATCAAACGTGTCATGGAAAAGGTGGTTCCGGATGCGCCGCATGAGATCTTGTTGGTCCTGGATGGTTCAACCGGACAAAATGCGTATGAACAAGCAAAGCAATTTGCATTGGCGACATCGCTTACAGGATTGATCATCACAAAATTGGATGGTACAGCAAAAGGCGGAGTGGTGATCGGAATTTCAGATCAAATGAACATTCCGGTCCGCTTCATTGGTGTGGGCGAAGGTATGGAGGATCTGCAAGTGTTCCATAAGGATCAATTCGTGGATTCATTCTTTGGATAATAGGCGAAATTAAATTTGTTGAAAGGAGGGGAGACCCTCCTTTTTTTGTGTTTTAGTTTGTCGATAAATTTCAGTTTTAAAGCGAAAAATGTATTCATTGAAAATGATGCTGTCATTTTTTTTCTTAAACTTGATCTGCTAAAACTAGAAAATGAAAGTCTTTACTCCAATAAGGCCTTTCACGCTTTATTAACTAAAAACTACGCTTATGAAGAGTTCCACAAATGCATGGATGAAACTGTGTTTGATGGGTTTTTCGTTGATCGCATCCCTGTGGTTGACGGCCCAATCTTCTAATCAACCTATTCGCTGTTACACGGATGAAATGGATGCCATGTTGCATGCCGAACATCCAGAATTAGGAACACCAGCTCAGTTTGAACAATGGATCCAACAAGAAATTGCTGCCCAACAAGCAAGTGGCAAGATCATCGGAGGAGTATATCAAATTCCGCTTATTGTTCACGTAATCCACAACGGAGAGGCAGTTGGAACTGGATCCAATATCAGTTATGCTGCTATTTTATCTCAGGTGGAAGTATTGAATGAAGACTTTCGTCGGATTTTTGGTACTCCCGGCTACAATACGCACCCGGCTGGAGCGGATACGCAAATCGAATTTTGTTTGGCAAAAAGACGTCCGGATGGTTCCGCTTTTCCAGCAGGTGAAGATGGGGTAAACCGTATCAACAGAAACACCGTAGGATTTACGGCTCCTCCTTATACAACAAACTATATCGACAATACCATAAAACCATACACGTACAACAACAACACTCCGACCGCTACTCGTGGTTGGGATCCAAATAAGTACATGAATATGTGGGTGTGCAATATCTCCGGCGGAATCCTGGGGTATGCACAATTTCCGCAATCGCCAATTGGTGGAATGGGTTGTACAACTCCTGTAGCAGCTACCGATGGTGTGGTATTTACGTCGACGTCGATCGGGAAGTCCGCTGTAACCGGATTCCCTGGACCGTATAATGAAGGAAGAACCGCTACACATGAGATAGGTCACTGGTTGGGACTGCGTCATATCTGGGGAGATGGTGGTTGTAACGTAGATGATTTTTGTAATGATACACCGGTTGCTGGTGCTGCCAACAATGGCTGTCCGGTTGGAACCAATTCCTGTACGGCTGCTCCTGATGCGGGAGTAGATATGATCGAGAATTATATGGATTACACCGACGATGCCTGTATGAACATCTTCACGAATGATCAAAAACAACGCATGCGTGCTGTTTTGGAAGGCTCTCCTTTGCGACTTTCGTTGATCAATTCGGATGCCTGTACACCGCCAAACCTGAACGACGCAGCCATCACAGATGTGTTTGCACCCGTTGGTGATAATTGTGCAGGAAGTATTACGCCAAGTGTGCAATTGCGCAACAGAGGTGGAAATAACTTGACATCTGCTACAATTCGTTACACGATCGATAATGGCGCTCCAACGTCCTTTTCATGGACAGGAAACCTAACGCCTGGGTCAAGTGCCACGGTGAGTTTGCCTGCATTCACGGCTACGTTAGGAATGCACACTTTTGTTGCGTATTCGGTTTTGCCAAATGGCGTCACAGATCCTTACAGCATCGGTGATTCATCGTCCATTTCTTTTGTTGTTTCGAACGGAATTCAGCCAAATTATACCCAGGATTTTGAATCGTCAACATTCCCGCCAGACTTGCGTTGGAATGTTGTGAACACGAACAATGACTGCTTTAAATGGTCGCCGGCTTCCGGAGTTTCCTCTACGGGTGTGTTTACCAATAATATCGCTCAAATGCCCTGCTTTGGTAACACAAGTACAACAAACGAAGATTTCTACACGCCGATCTTCTTGTTGCCTTGTAATGCTACAGCGGCCAGTTTAGTTTTTGATGTGGCTTACCGCCGCAGAACAAATACTTCGAATGACCAGTTGATCGTGCAGATCTCGACAGATTGTGGTGTAACGTGGACAAACGTTTACTCGAAATCAGGAAATGTTTCTCCATTCTTGTACCAATCAACCGGATTGGTGGGAACAGCAGATTATTTCCCGGCTGCAGCAGGTGACTGGAGAACTGAAACGGTCAACTTAATGCCTTATGTATCGGCTGCTTCAGACAATATCCGTTTCCGTTTCCGCGGTGTGTCTGCTAACGGAAATAACATCTTCATCGATAACGTCAAGTTCCAAGCGACTACTCCGGGTGAGGCAACCCTTACCGTGAACGGTGTTGACGTCTTAGATGGTGGTTATTATGCTTTCGCGAATACACAAGCTGGAAGTACGACTACCGCTACGTTCACGATGACCAATACAGGTTCAACTTCGTTGACAGTGAATAATCCGATCACAGTGACAGGAGCTGAATTTGCGCTTGGTACTGGTTTTGGTTCAACGACGCTTGCACCGGGAGCATCCACTACGTTTACAGTTACGTTTACTCCAACTGCGGTGGGTTCGTTTACCGGAAACGTTTCGTTTACAACGAATGATTGTGACGAAGGAACTTACAATTTCGTGTTGAACGGAAATGGAACTGTCAGTCCACCTGTTGCTGATTTCTCCTTGCTAACGACCACAATTTGCCAAGGAACAACAGTAACTTTCACGAACTTATCTACAAACGCTACTTCTTATAGCTGGACGTTTACAGGAGGAACGCCGGGGACATCTACAGCAACTTCTCCAAGTGTATTGTACAATACGCCGGGAACGTATCCAGTTACCTTGGTGGCGACCAATGCGTATGGTTCTGATACCGAAACTAAAACAGGATACGTTACTGTGGTGTCGTCAACGGCTGTAACCTTACCACTAACGGAAGGTTTCACTACCGCTGCGTTCCCCCCTACAGGTTGGTCTATTTCTAACAACAACAACTCCGCAACAACTTGGGTGAGAACGACAGCTGCTGGTAATGCACCAACAGCGGGTAATTCCATGATGTTCGACAACTTTAATTTCAACGATGCGGATGACGACGAAGTGCGTGTGCGTCCGGTGAACTTGAACGGTTTCTCAGCATCTACCTTGACTTTTGATGTGGCTTACGCACCTTACAATGCGACTAATTTTGATGGGCTAGAGGTTCTTGTTTCTACAAACTGTGGAGGTTCATGGACGTCTGTTTACAGCAAATCAAATACCACTTTGGCAACAGCGGCAGCTACTACCAATCAGTTTACCCCAACAGCTGCCCAATGGCGGACTGAAACAGTTAGTTTGACTCCATTTGTTGGTCAAGGAAATGTGATCGTCGCATTCCGAAATTTATCGGGATATGGAAACCGTCTGTTCGTGGATAATATCAATATTTCGGGTTCCACAGCTGCTGCGGCAAACTTTACCATGAACCCGAATCCAGTTTGTCAAGGTCAAACAGTAACATTTACTGACGCCTCAACTTCAGCGACCTCTTGGTCTTGGAACTTCGGCGCTGGTGCAACTCCAGCTTCTGCTACAGGAGCAGGTCCGCATACAGTAACTTACTCCAGTGGCGGGTCTAAAACGGTAACCTTGCAAATCAATGG
>CAYRVL010000005.1:0-6083 GCA_964427665.1 uncultured Fluviicola sp.
TTTTTAAATCCCAAAGCAGTGCTGCGATTTCAACTCCTGTAACAGATCATCATTTCGCAAAAAAAAGTTAATCCGACCCTGATTTCAAACCCTAATTTGATTCCTGCCGTTATGCCAAATAGTGAAAAGAGGAATTATGAAAATCATTTTGTCGATGGGCATCTTTTTGGGAGCCTTAACCAGTTTGAACGCTCAAACAGAAAACGAGGAACGCGAACGAAGCGATAGTTTGTACATCGATGCTTTCGAAAACACCAATAATCCCGATAAGGTGTTGCACGCCGAACCACTTTACATTGATCTGATACGCGATCTTGGTGCCCGAAAAGGCGAAAAAGAATGGAATGTAGGAATGGGGTTATCCGACAATGGAGATTATGACAAATATACCGCTCTGATTGAGTATGAATGGGCGCCTATCGATCGACTTGGACTTGAAGTAGAACTTCCGTTTTCGTTGTTTTATGCAACCAACGGACAAAAGAATGCACCCGGTAGCCGTTTGAACAGTTTAAAGTGCGCCGCACAATACACTTTTTTTGTCTCTGAAAAACGGAAAACGAGTGTGGCTTTCGGTTACATTCACGAGTTGGAAATGACCGAGTTCAAAAGTTATGGGAAAAGCAATGTATTTACAGGAAACATCTACAATCCCTTTCTCGTTGCTGCGAAGCGTTTCGGAAACAATTTTCACACGTTGTTGTACACGGGACCACAATGGCTGAATCATTTTCGGAATCAAACAAGTAAATTCCACTGGCAAATCAATAGCAACGTGCATTACATGATCTCCGGCACCCGAAATTTCGTCGGCATCGAATTCAATAAAGTCATCCGTGATCGTGATTTTGACCTTGTAATCAGACCGCAAATGAAAGTTGGGGTCGCGGAGAACTTCATGGTTGGTATTGTGGCCGGCATTCCTGCGAGTAAACGCAATGAACGACTGAGTACTTTCCTCCGACTCATCTATGAACCCGGACATAAAAAAGGAGCGCATACACCAGTAAACAAGGAACGAAAAATGTTCATTTAGCCGCGACAAATATTCGAAGCATGGAGGAAATAGCAGTCAAATAAATTAATTTCGGTTCCGAAAATCAAACGCTTTTATATGAAGCTCATCCATTATTGCATCCTCAGCATTTTTATGCCTATCTCCTTGTTCGCTCAGGTAACTTCAAATCCTTCCCCCAAAGAAAAAAACACCTTATATGCAGAGGCTTTTGGACAGGGATTTTGTGGATCTGTCAATTATGACCGCATCATAAAAACAAACAATTCCTGGTCACACAGCGTCAGTGCAGGATTTACATTTGTTCCAAAATCTATTGGCTTTGGAGATGGCACTTATGTGGGTATACCGATTTCTTACAACTGGTTACTTGGAAAAAAAAGTCATCACTTGGATCTGGGATTGGGAATAACCTGTTTTGCGGTTAATCCTAACTCGGATGAGATATCGCACTTTTACACCACCTTTTCACCGAAAATTAGCTACCGTTTTCAACGTCCGCAGGGAGGATTATTCTTGAAAGCTACTGCTTTGGTGATGTTTGATGCTTTAAATGCAACATCCTATAAATTTACCACAAGTACCTACAGGAGATATTCTTACCTAAACAACGTTGTTGGTCTGGGTTACTTTGCATTTCCATGGCCAGGATTGAGCCTGGGGTATACGTTTAAATAATTCGCTTATTAATAAGAAACAGCTATTTTTAGCTTACATTGATTCGCTTAGAAACCAAATACATCCATGGAATATTCCTTCAAACAATTACCAAGCGGTATTTTTCGCAAAGAACTCAGTTTTCTCTTGATCGGTGCGCTTTTGCTTCTGGTGGTCAATGTAATTTGGATTATTATCTGCGAACAACAAGATCTATCACCAGTGATTCAATTACTTGTATTTATTTTTTCGAATATCCTATTCCTATACCTCGGAATACGCTGGTTTACAACGAAGCACCTGATTATAAAACAGATCCAATTACATGCGGATCGGCTTGTCGTGGTTGAACACGGTCCGAATAAACTTCACGCTGGAACTTCTGAAAAAAACACCACAATTGCCCTAACACCAGAAATGATCCGTTGCTACCGGTATTTGGACGACAGTGATACAGCGGGTCGTTTCGAAATTGTGACCAATGATCCACTTCAAAAACTGATCATTCCAAACACCCTTTTCACCAAAAGCCAACCTTACGAAACGTTTATCACAGCAATCAAATTGTGGTTTGAAAAACATGGAGTACAAGAGTGCAGTGTGAACAAGCGATCGCCAGATAATTAAGTTGTTTTTTAGATAAAGAATTCTAAATTTGATGGAATTCGAAACGTTGTCGATTATCCTGTTCATTTAACCTTCATGCTATGCGATTTTTATGTATCCTACCCTTCTTCATCGGAATCAGTTTATCCGTTTATGCCCAAAATGGCATTTTAAAATCTGAAACGGAAACACAAGCCATCTCCAAAAAAGTCTCAGAACTATTTTCGAAGAATAAAATTTCTGATGCTTTCAATGAAATCAATCCATATTGGCCGTTACCTGAAAATGAACTCATAGCGATCGAGGATAAAACAATCAAATACCTGAATGTGATCGAAGACCGTTTTGGCAGATCCATCGGCTTTGTTAAAGTAAAAAATGAAACCATTTCCGATTTTGCGATCCGTGAAACGTATTTGGTACGCTACGAAAACACAGCCATTCGCTTGATCTTCACGTATTACAAGAACAACGAAGGCTGGATCGTCAACGCCTTCAAATGGGACGATTCCTACGATGAGGAATTTAAGTGATTCCCGCAACATTTTTGTCACTTTTCCAATTGTACACAGCTATGTCACAAATTGATCTGATCATTGAGGAACGTGCAGCGGATATCGGCGATTTTTTAGTCGGTCGGATTCTACCATTTCGTCAAAAACGCATGGTTGGACCTTTCATTTTTATTGACCATATGGGTCCGGTAAAGCTAAACGAACGCCAGCAAATGGATGTTCTACCTCATCCCCATACTGGTCTTTCTACCCTCACCTATTTGTTTGAAGGAAGCATCCAACACCGGGATTCACTGGGAAACAATTTAGAGATCACACCCGGAGCGGTGAACTGGATGACGGCTGGAAAAGGAATTGTGCACAGTGAACGCACACCCGAACGTTTGCGAAATACCCAAAAACAGTTGCATGGACTTCAAATTTGGGTGGCATTGCCCAAAGAACTGGAACACATGGATCCGGAATTCTGTCATGTGTCCCAAGATGAAATTCCGACTTGGGAAACTGACGGCATCCAGTTTAAACTTATCGCCGGTGAAGCCTTTGGACGTAAATCTGCCGTTCCTGTTTACAGCAAATTGTTTATGATCGAGATCAAAAGCGCACATACACAAGCAGTGCAAATTGGCAAGGAACTGTTCGGCGAATCAGGATTATACATCTTATCCGGAGTGGTTGAGATCGACGGTGAGAAATACCACGACAAACAATTATTGGTTTCGAAGAATAGTGAATTGTGTACATTTACCATGCACGCCGGAACGACTCTCTATCTTTTCGGTGGCGAACCTTTTCCGGAAGAGCGATTCATTGATTGGAACTTCGTCTCCTCGGACAAGCAACAATTGGACGCAGCGAAACAACGGTGGATGGATCAGGAATTCCCCAAAATTCCGGGGGATGATCACGAATTTGTTCCTTATCCTTCAGCCAGAAAACATTAAAAACAGCAGTTATGGCAACGATCTCAGCGCGTTTACAACACGAGAATTACCGGGTGGAAATCACTACGCCCTCCGGAAATGTACTGATCTCCGATGAACCCGAATCTTTGGGCGGAAAAAACAGCGGTTTCTCTCCGGATGAACTGTTGGCTTCGTCACTTGCTGCATGTACTTCTGCAACTGTTCGTATGTACGCGGAACGCAAAGACTGGGCTTTGAGCGAAGTTCGCGTGCATGTCGACCTACAGTTCAACAAAGAAAACTTGGAAACCACGATCCATCGCGAGGTGACCTTCATCGGCGAGCTGGATGAAGCACAACGTGCACGACTTCTGGCAATCGCCAATCTGTGTCCCATCCACAAGATCCTGAGCAACACGATCCGAATCAACACCGAAATGAGTTGATTGAAGTTATGAATCACGTACAATAAATTGAGTCGCGGTGTTTACGAATTTCACGTTTCTTCTTGACCTTTTAGGAACCTTCGCATTTGCGATCAGTGGGATTCGTTTGGCTTCCGGAAAGCAGATCGATCTCTTTGGAGCTTACATCATTGGACTGGTAACGGCAATTGGCGGCGGAACCGTGCGCGATCTTTTTTTAGACGAAACCCCTTTTTGGATCTTGGACATCAATTACTTTCTGACAACGGGTTTGGCATTGATGGCGGTGTTGTTTTTCAAAGAGAGACTTTTCAAATGGGGCAGCACCTTGTTTTTGTTTGATACAATTGGTCTCGGTTTGTTCACCATCGTAGGTATGTCGAAAAGTATGGATGCCGGCTTACCACTTTGGGCTTGTATAGTAATGGGTACGATCACCGGTACCGTGGGTGGTGTTATTCGCGACATTCTATTAAATGATGTTCCACTCCTTTTCAGAAAAGACATATACGCCCTAGCCTGCGTTGCCGGTGGCGGAGTTTACGTAGCATGTGTTTCCTTCCATATTCAAACCGGATTGACCGAAGTGATAGCTGCAATTACCGTGATCACGTTTCGTTTACTGGCCGTTAAATTTCAATGGCACTTGCCACAATTAGGAGAGATTTCGGAAAAGAACGATCAAAACACCTAATGTTTGTTAAGCTTTAAATAATTCGAAGATAAAGCAAGTTGTTTCCGAGGAATTTCACCCACTTTTGTAGCAAAGAAGGAACTCGTACGCCATGAATTGGATCCTATTGATCATTGCCGGACTATTTGAAGTCGCATTTGCTTTTTGTCTGGGAAAAGCAAAGTTGAGCACGGGAAAAGAAATGTTTGGTTGGTACGCCGGATTTCTAATCGCTTTGATACTGAGCATGACCTTATTGATCAAGGCCACCCAAACACTTCCAATTGGGACCGCCTATGCCGTTTGGACCGGAATTGGAGCAATTGGAACAGTCTTGGTTGGTATCTTTGTATTCAATGAACCGGCAACAAGTTTGCGTTTGCTTTTTTTGTTCACATTGATCGCGTCGATCGTAGGCTTGAAAGCTGTATCCTGATTCGGATTACGAAGAACCGTGCAAGGTGCGACGATAATTCACTCCCCAATTTGCCAGTTCATCGATCAAACTTGACAAAGTTTTTCCATATTCCGTAATGCTGTATGCCACTTGTACCGGTTTGGTGTCTAAAACCGTTCGCGAGATCAAATTATTCATTTCCAGATCCTGAAGCTCTTTCGACAACATTTTTGTACCAATTCCATCGATCTCACGCATCAGATCCATGAATCCCAAAGATGATCCTTCCATCAAAGTCCCTAAAATGTGAAACTTCCACTTTCCGGACAACAAGCTCATGGCATCGCGAATACCTTGCATTTTGGTTTGACAAACCGGGGTAGCATTGATCCTTGGATTCTTTTTCATCGACAGTGCGTTTTTCGACCAAATTACGACATTCATCTACTTATTTCACAAAAGAAAGTAGTTTCCTAAAGGAAAGTGATAGCAACTATTCCTCGCAAATGGGGTAGTTTTGGAGCAACAAACAACGCGAAGAAATTTCAAGCAATGTTAAACAGACACACATTTCTTTTATGGATCACGCTGGCCTTGCCTTTTGGCTTGTCGGCTCAAAAACAATCTACCATGGAAAAAACGAATAATCCTTTGCTCTGCGATCCGGAAGTGGGCATCTGCGGAGTGCCAGACTCAGCAACAGTAAAAAAAGACCTTCCGGAGAATTCCTCGAAAACGATCAAAGTGATCTATTTCACGGATCCGATCTGTTCTTCCTGTTGGGGAATCGAACCGCAATTGCGCAAATTAAAACTGGAATACGGAAAACACGTCGAAATCGAGTACCGCATGGGTGGATTGCTTCCGGACTGGAGTTACAACAGCGGAGG
>CAYRVL010000005.1:6183-17342 GCA_964427665.1 uncultured Fluviicola sp.
AAATCGAGTACCGCATGGGTGGATTGCTTCCGGACTGGAGTTACAACAGCGGAGGCATCAGTAAACCGTCCGACGTGGCGCATCACTGGGATGAAGTCAGTGCGTATTACGACATGCCGATTGACGGCGACGTGTGGCTGGAAGACCCGTTACATTCTTCCTACCCTCCTTCGATCGCATTCAAAGCCGCACAAATGCAAGATCCGATCAAGGCACAAACGTTCATGCGCGAGATTAGGGAAATGGTGTTTTTGCACAAAACGAACATCGCAAAATGGGAAAATCTAGCAGTGGCAGCTGAAAAAACAGGATTGGACGTCGCTCAATTAAAAGTAGATTTTGATGGTCCTGCAAAAAAATCATTCGAAGAAGACCTCGCTCTTGCACGTCAATTGGGCGTTCGGGGATTCCCGACTTTACTATTTACCGATTCCACCGGACAGCGCGAAGTGATCTACGGTTCAAAACCTTACCCTTTCTTTGAAACCGCCGTATTGAAACTCGACGAAAAAGCTGGAAAAGTGAACTACGACAAAGACTGGAAATCCTTGTTCACGATTTACCCATCGCTTACAGCACGAGAATTTGCAGAACTGTCCGGTATTGCACGAAGCGAATCCAGCAAGGTCTTAAACACCTTGGTTGAGCAAGGAGAATTGAACTATTTATCCACGAAGAACGGAGGGATTTGGACCCGAGTCAGCGACAAGAAATAATCAAAAATGAGGACCAAGAAAATTTGGTCCTTTTTTTATAGACCTGCGATCGCGCGTTCTTCTTGCGCAAACGGTAAGCCCAGAAATCAGTAATTTTGACCGTGGTGAAGAAAAAATTAGAACGCGGTTATCGGATCAGTAAATACATTGTTTACAAAGAGACGTTGGTTGATCGCAAAGAGCAATTTTGGTCATTTCTGGGCTCTTTCATCGGCATTGGAATCATTGCATTTTGCCAACAATTCTACCTTTCCGATCTGGAAAACATCTTTTTGATCGGCTCTTTCGGAGCCACCAGCGTACTTGTTTACGGCGTGATTCAAAGTCCCTTAGCGCAACCCCGCAATTTGATCGGCGGACACCTCATCAGTGCATTGATCGGCGTAACGATCCATCAAGTCTTCGATGGCGTGTTGTGGTTGGAAGCTCCCTTGGCTGTTTCACTTTCGATCGTTGCCATGCAATATACCAAAACGTTGCATCCTCCCGGGGGAGCCACAGCTTTGATTGCCGTGAGCGGCTCCAAGAACATTTCGGAATTGGGCTATTTCTATGTGCTATTCCCTGTATTTACAGGTGTTGTAATCTTACTGATCGTTGCATTGATTGTCAATAACATGACTAAAAACAGGCGCTATCCGAACGCGCCAATCCGACTCGGGAAACGCAAGTATTTGAAAAAACGCTCGGAATAACTTCTTAGGAAAAAACTAAAGCTTCAACCTATTCCAAAGTACTTTTCACTACTTTAAATGATGTTCGTCGATTTCGCTGGTGCAATTCTTCTCGTTCCTTCTTGGTTTTCTTTGCATCGATGTACGCTTCCGACAACAAGATTGGATTTCCAGACTCATCCAAAATGGGCTTCTTGGTCTTAGGATCTTGTAAGGTATTTGGCTGTGTCTCCCCATATCCAATAGGAATAAGACGATTCGGGTCAATTCCTTTCGAAATGAGGTAATCAACACATGACTTTGCCCGACGTTGTGAAAGATCTAAGTTGTAAACATCACTTCCTCGAACATCCGTATGCGAATTAATCTCGACTCGAATGTTATTATTTAACTCTAAGAATTCAAACAATTTGTCTAAAATTTCTGTTGATTTCGATCTTAGATTAGCCGAGTTAAAATCGTATTCAATTCCATCGATTTCAATTTCTTGTTGTGGGATAGGTGTCAAATAAAAATCCCTTGTTAAACTGGTCGTCTCGGTAATAAAATTGGTATTAACTGAAGTCGCATCAGCAAAATAATTCTGTTTTTGACACTTGATGAACCATTCCTGACCGTAAGCAAGTTCTTTAGAATAATACCCATTTTCATCCGTCATCAATGTAAATGACGGTGCTTCACCTTTCACATCTTTAAATGTTAATTTGCAATTCGGTAAGATTTCCTCTGTTTCTTTATCGTAGGAATACCCACTCAAATAAATATGGATCGGTTCATTGTTCACCTCATAAATCGCATAACAACTTCCTCCATCACATGGTTCCCGATCTGAAGAAAGATAACCTTTCGATAAACGCGTGTCCCAGATCATGTATGCATCATCTTTACTGGAATTGATCGGTTCTCCCATGTTCACAGGTAATTGATAGCTTTCAGTTTCCCGGTCAAAATAAGATTTATAAATATCTAACCCACCGATTCCACCATGACCGCGTGATGAAAAGAACAAGGTCGAGGACACCTCATGAAAGAAAGGAGTTACTTCATCTTGGTCGGAATTCACCAAAGCACCCAAATTTTCTGCTTGGCCTTTTACATTTCCTGATGAGTCGATCGCGATCTTCCAGATGTCCATCCCTCCAAATCCTCCAGGTCGGTTACTCGAAAAAAACAAAGTCTTCCCATCCATAGATACATATGGCTGAATACTCTTATAACCAGGAACATTTACCGCAGAATCTAATTTGTAGGCTTCGTAAAATTTCATATTCAAGAGACGCGCGAGATAAATGTTCTGCTGATCGCGCTTATCATCGTTCCAACGGGTGTAAAAGATAACATTGTTGTTGTTGAAGGAAGATGCCGCATCGTGCTGAGCACTATTCAAAGGTCGTCCGAAATTGGTAGCCGGATTCCAAGACCCGTTTTCATTTAGTTCGGTATAATAAAGGTCCAATAAATAGGCAGAATTTTGCTCTTCTTCCAAAATAACACCTCCAGGACGTGCAGAAGTAAACATCAAACTGCGATCGTTATTGAAATACATGGCCGCGAAATTGGATGTCCCCCTGTGAAATACCGATGTATCAGCTAAAAACACACGTGTCTCTTTATCTTCGCCAGCCTTTTCCAATGCAAAATGACAGCCCGTAATAGCCACTTTTGCGGCGTGAGATAATTCATCCGTCGCTTTTTCTGAACGGATATATTGTTCCAAAACCGTGATCGCAGTATCATACTTTTGATTGTTCATCAATGCCAAACCAAAATAGTATAGGTCATGCGGATAAGCTGCCTCATTGGCGGTTGAACGGAAATGGATCTCGGAACGCGGATAATCCTTCATTTCCATATAACACCAAGCGATTTGGTGATCCAAATATTGCTTCATCGTTACGGTTGTTGTCGAATCGACAACCACACTCGTCTTGGGCAACTTTTGATTGGTTACTTGAACCTCATAAGGATAAACAAGGGTCCGCATCGTGATACTATCAGACAAAGCAAACTTGTAATTGGCACAAGCATTCGCAAAATCAGAACGTTCAAACCTCTCGTTGCCTTTATAAATGAAATGGGTCTTTGACTGACCGTAAACTGAAGCAGCGACGATCAAAAAAACAAGTTGTAAAAGGTATTTCTTCATAAGATCATCAAAGCTTATAGACGCGGACAAACTTTGTAGTCAGCAGATTTCGATTTTTGGTGGACGTAGGTGAATGAAATTTCAAATCCTCCTCTACCTGAAGAGGCTCTGGTCAAGGTGGATAAATTAAAATCATAACCCATCTTGAAAATATACTTGTCTCGTTTTGCACCAATAGTTGCAATCAGCGCATCTTGAGCACGAACAATCAATCCGGCAAGTAAATACGTTTCGCTCCCTTTCATAAAGTACCCTGCTTCTATGGCATAGGTTTGCTCCATAAATTTCTTTTGGTTCATGATCAACACTTTTGGAATCAAGTACAGTGACTCGGTGATATTGATGCGTGCACCTGCATGTGTATACAAACGCATCGGCAGTCTATTATCAGCAGAGTAAAAACTTTCTTTTGGTTCCAACAAATTAAACAAACTTGCCCCAAGAAATGGGTTGATGCGTGTTTGTGGTCGGGAGAAGTAATAAAGTGCTCCAACATTGAACATGGGTAATAATTGAGACTGTGCGCCAAAGTTCTCATTTGAAACTAAGGTTTGGTCAAACTCTCCTCCATTATTCAATGTATATTGGTTGTTGAAAGAAAGCAATTGGTATTCCAACGATTTCTGTGTAACACCTCCTTGAACACCAAAATTGATGAAATGCGATTTGGCCTTATTTAAAGGAATGTAATATGCTGCAGAAACCAAACCTTGCAGTACATTGAAGTTTCCTGCACCGGCTCTAAAATTGTTGATCTGAGCTCCAAAACCCCATTTTTTATAAGGCATGTCAAAACTTAGCAAGGCCGAAGTATATGGTTTGAAATTTACCGCTTTCCATTGTGTTCGGTATTGTCCATGAACACGGAAATCCCCTTCAAAAACACCCGTCATCGCCGGATTAAGGAATAAAGGTCCTGCATCATACATGGACAAATGCCCATCCTGCGCAGAAGCCATAAATCCGACTGTCATGCAAAGTGTATAAATAAATGCTCTCATTTTCTTATCGGATTAAGGTTACATCACCAGATTCTTTCACAATAAAGTCGCTCCCCATATCGACGACAAAAGTCCAGGTATAAACGCCCATTGGTGCAGGATCTCCTAAATAATTTCCGTCCCAACCATTTGTTGCATCAGTCGATTCAAAAATCAGTTGTCCCCAGTTGTTGTAAACTTTGAAATCAACTGATTTGAAGGGCCCTCCACGGATAATGAATACATCGTTTTCCCCATCTCCATTCGGACTAAATCCAGTAGGTAAAACAGGTAGCAAGGCAATTGAAATGGTTTTCACCACAGTATCCTGACAACCAATGTTATCTTCTACAAAGAGTGTAACATCATAGACCCCACCACTCGCATAGCCGTGTTGCGTAACTTGTTGATTGTCTCCTTGACCGTCACCGAAATCCCACTGCCAACTCACAATGTTTCCAGAGGTGACATCGCTGAATGTTATTTCTTGATCCACCAAAGCCGGATTCGGGTTAGCCGTAAAATTAGCGACAGGGATTTGATTTACGACAACTGAATTAATTACTGTGTTTGTACATCCAAAATTCGAAGTAACCGTCAAACTAACATTATAGGTTCCAGCATCCGGGAATACAAAGGTTGGTTCATCATCATTGCTTGTGCCAATTCCATTGAAGTCATAGGCGTAATTTGTCATCGAACCACTCGGAATGAATGAAGTATTACTGAAAACTGTCGGATAATCTTCACATGCTATATTGGTTGTAAAACCTGCCTGCGGATTCGGGTGCACCGTCACTTGCTGCACGATTGTATCCTTACAACCATTACTGGAAGTTACGATCAATGAAACTGGCAAAGAACCGAAGGTTGAATAATTGTGAGCCGGATTTTGTGAGATCGAGGTTCCTGAGTCTCCAAAATCCCAAGACCACGAGGAAATGGTACCTGCACTCATCGAAGACTGGTCAGTAAATGGCATATTCGTACCCTGACAAACATTTGTAAAATCAAAGTCAGCTGTTGGAATCTCATTAAAGATCAGCTGCATGGTATCATCATCCGGCGGACATCCGAAACTACTACTTGATGTGAGGATTAATTGCACGCTACCATTATTCACATCAGCAGCACTTGGTTGATAAACACCATCTACAAATGCAGCCCCCGGTAAGAAGGTCCCCGATCCCATGGTCGTCCAAACACCGCTGGTATCCGCACCGGTGATCGTCCCGTTTAATGGAACCAATTCGTTTTCACAATACGTGAGATCATTCCCGGCAAATGCTTGGGGCGGTGTAACGAAAATAATACGCATGGAATCTTGAGCTATCGGACAAATACCCGTTGTCGATAAAAAGACATCAATGTACCCTGTGGTAATATCCACCGGCGAAATTGAAAATAACGTGTTTAAGTTATTCGGATCAGCAATCGATCCAAAGCCATTGGTGGTCCACACAGTCGTAAATCCTGAAGTAACCGTTCCGCTTAAGTTCAAGGTAGCGTTACTAGAGCACGTTGAATCTTCATTGGTAATGGTCACCACCGGGAAATCAATGATCTGAACCTGTAAGCTATCCATCACCGCTAGACAATTGCCATTGTTTGTAGATGTTAGAAACAAGGTCACATTTCCGTTAGTAATGTCAGTAGTTGAAAGGATATAATCTCCTGCCACATCATTTTGACTTGGAGCAAAAGCTCCACTTCCATTACTTGTCCAGGTTCCAGTTGTTGTCGGACCATTTATTTGTCCTACCAAATCAACTTGAGTAGTATTTGAACAAACCAATTGATTCGGTCCTGCATCGATCACTGGAGCATCTGTAAAGTAGATCACCACCGTATCTTGTTTGTCAGGACACGAGAAGAAACTTCCTGTTGTGGTAAAGAACAAAGCCACACTATCAGCGCTTAGATCTGCAGGTGAAGGTGTGTAGGTTGTTGAAGCGGCGCCGCTATTCCCGAAGGCACCGCCATTTCCACCACTCCAAATTCCAGCAGCAGCAAAACTAAATGCACCATTGATCGGAATTGATCCCACATTGTTCTTACAATACGTATCATCCGTGCCAGCATTTGAAGTTGGAGATTGGATAAAGCTGACCACCATCGTATCATAAACCGGATCACAGTTACCTGTTGAGGCAAGCACAAAGGTTAAGGTTCCTTGTGTATAATCCGAAACCGACGGCGTATAGTTGGATTGCAAAGCTGTTGGATTTGTAAACGAACCCGCCCCATTCAAAACTTGCCATTGACCGGTGTTTGCACCTCCGGTTACACTTCCGTTCAAGTTTACACTTGGATCTCCATTACACAAGATCGTGTCGTTTCCTGCGCGCACAAATACCTTTCTATTGAATGAAGACATGTAATGATAATAACACCCCGTTCCCGCACCTCCATTGATTACTCCAAGACCAAAGAAATCTGAAGTGTTGGTCAAGAAATTAGAAGTTCCTGCCGGAATATCCGTTGTATTAAATGTGATTTGAGCTCCTGACCAAACACCTGCAGTACCAGGTACAACAGAAAATGCAGAACCGGGAACCAAGGTTGTACTACCATTCAAAACAAAGTTGTTGATCGCGGTGGTCGGACATAACAAATTCAAGATAAAGGTCTGCGCATTTGTGCGGGTAAAACTAACCTGACTTGAACCTGCACAGTTGATAGGAGGAAGTAATGCAGATCCAACTTCACAACCAAATCCACTTGCTTGGTAACAATAAACGTTTTTATCTGCTGCAACATAAGCACGTGGTTCGGCTATTGTTAGAATGTATTTATACGTATCACCCTTGTTCAATAATTGCGTGTTCACTCCCAATGCGGTGGTGATCGTAACAGTTGTGAAATTTTCAGTAGCTACGATGTACATTCCTTCTTGAGAATTGGCGAACATGTTCCCGCGGTTGACGATGTATTCCGTCCCAACCACATCAACCGGAACAATTTGATCTCCCATGAGGTCTCGACATCCCCCTCCCGAGTTGGTCACTGAATCATCAGACACCGTTACCGCAATATTCTTATCCGATACAATGATGGTGCCTGCCAGACAATTCCCGGCAGTATTCGTTGCCTGAGATACATTCTCTACGGTATAGGTTTGTCCCTGCTGAAGCACAACGGCATAGGTAACATTCGCTGGATGCCCTACAACCGTGGCCTTCGGGGTGATCCATACTGTGGTGTTATTCTCCGTTGCAACAATACAGATCATCGACTTCGGCTGAATAGGCGCATAACTCCCGTTTATCCACGTGTTTTGGAAGGGACAAATAAACTCTGTGCCGAGAGCATTCTGACCTTTCAGTGAATAGGTCTCGGGGTTATTTCCTCCGGTAACAACTTCATAAACCACCGTGATCAAGGTATCCGCCTCAATCTTTATCCCATAGTTCAAGGTATTGTTTGCCGGTTTACACTCTAAGGTATTCACAATGGAGGTAAGGAAATGTGAGCTCAAACTGTTAGGAGGAACCACAAAAGTAGAATCGTAGGTGCCGGCAGGCTGATAAACGCGTACTGTTGTTGCAACGTTAAACGTTGAGATCCGCAATACAACCGGAGTGTTACCGGCATGACTAGGTGTTACCCAAGGTGCAGCGAACCAAAATACGCTATCAATTTGTGCATGACTATCGGACGCATTGAAAAACAAGCCGAAAAGTAGCACAATAAGTATGTCGCGAAATTTGCTCATAATAATGTCTCAATCAATTATTTTTTATCCATCTCTTTTTGAATCTCCTCCAAAATACTGTTGTTCAATTCATCATCTTTTTCCTCTAAAGAAGGACGATTCTTGGTCAGTATGAACGATAAACCAATTTCGTGGCTTCCCCCATTGTATTTTCGGATCGAGGTGTACGAATAATCATATCCATAGTTGATCGCAAAACGATCTTTGATACGCAATCCTGCATAAATTCCAATGGCGTCAGCACTTCGGAAAGCAACACCAATATTCCATTTATTTTGGTAGCTAGCCTGAAATAACACCGACAACTGAGCCGGAATGTGTGCCGTTGAGCGCAACATCAATGCCGGTCGTAGCTCCCATTTTTTCTTCAATGTCCATTTGTAACTTGACATTAAATTATAGTGCCACTGCATATTCTGGTTATAGGAGCTGGTTTTGAATTTCGTATCTACCACCTGAGAAATACTACCCGAAAATTCAAATTTTGGGGAATACAATCTAAATCCGGTTTGCACATCCACCGCATTTCCAGAATAAACGTTTCCAGAAAACACAAAATCTCCTTCATCTGCAATGACTGCTTCGTACCAGCGCATACGGTATTGGACAAACCCAGGTCGAATACCCAAACCTAAATGCCAGGTCTTGTTGAATTTTATTTGATACGCATAGTTCAAATAGAATCCGGTTTTAGAAACGATTCCTGCTTGTTCCGAAGAGAACTGTAATCCATACCCATGCTTTGCTTTGTTCTTGTAAGAACCATGGAAATTCAAATACGAATTGCGAGGAGCATCAGTGAATCCTACCCATTGCATTCTGTTGTAAATACTTACCTCATGATAATTGGTGCTCCCAACAAATGCAGGATTGTATTGCAACGTATTTGCCAAAACATTGGTGAAAACGCCTTGTTGCTGAGCATGCACAACGAAGTGGCTCAAACAAACAATCAGGACTTGAATTAAACGTCTTTGTTTTTTCATATTACCCACGTTTTCTTAATACAGTTAATACTCCTTTGTAAATATCTGGAGACACATCAGCTTTCAATTCGATAACGTAGAAGTAATTTCCATCTGGAACTGCATCACCTTTATATGTACCATCCCATGGAACTTGATAACCATCCGAAATAAACAGCACCTGCCCCCACTCATTGTAGATTTCAACATGAGCATTCGGGTACAACAGGTTTAGGAAGTCGAGCTCCCAAACGTCATTCAAGCCATCGGAATTAGGAGAAATAACGGTTGGTATCAAAGTATTGATCTCATTGGTTACAGTATTAATAGCAATGAATTGAACTGCACTGTCTATGCACCCCAAATTATTGGTAGCATACAAAGTCACATAGTAATTGCCATTCTGATAATAAATGTGAGTCGGATTCTGAGCAGTAGCATTTTCACCATCTCCAAAATTCCACAAATAACCTACTGCATGATCTGAGGTATCGATAAAATTGAATTCAGCACCCACATTTAATCCTCCACTCGTATTGTAGTAGAAGCCAGCACTTGGCAAAGGATCAATCACTACGTTTTGTATCACGGTATCGCGGCAGCCATCAATCGTTTCTATAATCTGTGTTACAGAATAAGATCCGCCTGAGGCAAAGACATGCGAAACATCAGCAACATTCGCATTTCCTTGACCACCAAAATCATAGCTCCAGAAATTGATGGTCTCAGTGGAAGTTGATGCATCCGTAAAATCTACTGTAAGTTGGTTGTTTGGACAAGATAAAACGAAATCGAAATCTGCAACAGGCTTATCGAAAACAACCGCATTGTTTGACACCGTATCCACACAACCGTAACTATTGGTAACTATCAATTGGACAGGATTGTTTCCAACAGCAGAAAATGTGAAATTCGGATTTTGTACAGTCGAACCCAGTCCAGAACCAAAATCCCACAACCAGGAAGTAATAGTTCCAATACCAGGGAGTGAAAAATCTGTAAATACTGTCTGCTCACCTTCACAAACAGATGAACTTGTGAAATTCGCAAAAGGAGGGGCAACGAAATTGAATTGCACTGCATCTGAAACCGCATTACACGCTCCATTATTGGTGCTCGTTAATACAAGAACCAAAGACCCGGCGTTTATCTCTGCCTGGGTTGGAGTATAAACAGCAATTGGATCTGAAGCATTGGTACTAAAAGATCCTGCTCCCCCTGTCCAATTGCCACTAAAAGCACCTCCAGTTACTGAACCAGCCAACTGAATAACTGCATCGTTCGAACAAACGATCTGATTCGGTCCTGCTTGAACAACCGGCGCATTTGTAATTATAACGACAACCGAGTCTTTCACTACAGAACAGTTGCCATTAGATGTAGACGACAAATAAAGAACGACTCCTCCTTGAGTGGTATCCGCTGCACTCGGCAAGTATTGACCAATCAAAGATGAATTGTTCGGTGAAAAAATCCCACTTCCAGAGCTGGTCCAAACACCTGTGCTTGTTGGTCCTGTTACTGTACCACTAAAGTTAACTATCGCATTGTTAGCACAAACCGTGCTGGTATCCATACCCGCGTCCACTACCGGACCATTTGTAAAAAACACCTCCATCGTATCCGTGGTTACAGCACAAGCTGCATTGTTTGAAGAAGTTAAGACGAAGGTCAAAGTTCCACCAGCGATATCAGCAGCACTCGGAGAATAGACAGCATTTAAATCGGACGCATTGGGAACGAATGATCCGGTTCCATTCACTGACCAAACTCCACTTGTAGCACCACCCGAAACAGATCCATTTAATTGGATTGCTGCATTATTACTGCAAACACTCTGATCCACATTCGCATTCACAATGGGAGCAGGTGTTACATGAAGGAAAAGGGTGTCTTTCGCTTCCGGACAATATCCTGTAGTTGAAAGGATCAATCGAATAGGACTGATCAAGGTATCCAGTGG
>CAYRVL010000005.1:17442-79292 GCA_964427665.1 uncultured Fluviicola sp.
ACAGCCATCGTAAAGATATCAGAGGTATTGGCGATCAAATTGGTTGAATGAACACCAACTTCACTAGTATTGAAGAAGATACGAGCAGCCTTATATTGTCCGCTGCTCCCAGGAACCAAATTAAATTGTGCTCCCGTAATGACACCAGCATTTCCATTCAAGGTAAAGTTGTTTTCAAACCCCGTGCGTGTTACCAAGATTACCCCTAAACTATCAGAACTACTGCGTGAAAGCGCCATTTGATTATTTCCTTTGCAATTCAAGCTAGGCACAACCGCAGCACTCAATTCACATCCATAGCCTGAAACATGCCATACGTAAATAGGCTTCGTACTGTGCACATACATCAATTCATCTGTGAGTGTAAATGAATAGGTTTCCCCGGAAGCTAAAACAGATGAAACGACCCCACTTCCAGTCACGTCAATTGCCGTTGCATTTTGCGTTGCCAATACATATACCCGATCCAATCCGGATGTTCCTCTGTAAATTGCATAATCTGTGCCGATTGAAGATGTAGCAATCAATTGATCTCCGATTGCATCACCACAAACACCTTGAGTTAGCTGACCATCGAATACAGTAATCGCAACAGGCTTATTCGAAGAAACAATCGAACCAGCCAGGGATGTAGTCGCTGTTGAAGAAATATCTCGCGCACTGTAAGTTTGTCCAACATTCAGTGTAACAGAAAATGTAATGTTTGCAGCATGTCCATTAATGGCAGTTCTCGGAGTAATTAGAACAGTCGTTCCGTTTTGTGTAGCAACTATCTCAAAACCCGAATAGGACGCTGGTGTTGTAGCGGCAATATCCCAATGTTTTTGGAAAGGCGTGTAAAAATTAGTTCCCAAAGCACGCCCTCCCTTCAGGCTGAACAACTCCTTATTCGATCCTGCAATCAAGTCATAAAGCACATTGATCGGAGTTGTCGAAACAATTTTTAATCCATTGTTTCCAACAACATTCCCATTCGGACTTTCAATTTGAGCCAGAAAAGGAGTCAGGTCCAAACTATCAATAGAAAAGGCTGGAAGCGACAAGGTTACAGGGATAAAAGCACCATTAGCGGGCTGACTCACAGAGATCGTAGCTGCTTGATCATAGCTCTGAAAACGCAATTTTACAGGAGATTCCCCAACACCAGAAGAAACATCCGGAGCCGCGAACCAAAAGAGTGTATCTCGTTGAGCATGAGAGAAAAAGTTGAACACTAAAACACACGCTAGAGTGAATAGTTTTTTGGTTTTCAGCATAAAAGAAGTAATAAAGCTCCGCAAAAGTAAAAAATAATGTAGAAATTTTAACACTTATTTATTCGATGAAAACCATTATTTATTCATTTAACCACTGATATTCTTAGACGAAAACCCTAAACTTCTTCAAGTATTTCGATCTGAAAGAATATGTTGACCAACACAACTAAGAACCATTTTGCTTCCAAACTTGTTTTTTAGCACATGAAAAACATCGTGATCATTGGACATTCTTCGGGTATAGGAGCTTCATTAGCACAAGAATTGTCGGCAAACAATCGTGTATATGGAACGTATTCTAAAACGGGATCTACCCTCACCCACCCGCAAGTGAGCGCGCATTATGTGAATGTGATGGACGAAGACATCGATTGGAGCTTTTTACCAGAAACCGTTGATGCTTTAGTCTATTGTCCTGGTGCGATCAATTTGAAACCCTTCGCGCGCTCAAAACCAAATGATTTTTTGGATGATTACCATTTACAGGTACTTGGTGCCATAAAGTCCATCCAAGCCTGTTTGCCCAATCTGAAAAAAAGCGGAAAAGGAAGCATTGTACTTTTCAGTTCTGTAGCTGCCCAAACCGGCTTCAATTTTCACAGCATCGTCAGTTCCAGTAAAGGTGCTATCGAAGGATTGACCAAGGCACTTGCGGCAGAATTCGCTCCTACGATCCGGGTGAATTGTATTGCTCCTTCTTTGACGCAAACTCCGTTGGCAGGAAACCTATTGAACAGTCCGGAAAAAGTAGAAGCAAATGCGCAACGCCACCCGCTCAAAACGATCGGAACTCCGGAAAACATAGCCGACTTGGCAGCATTTCTTGTAAGTGACCAAAGCAGTTGGATTACCGGACAAGTCATTCATATCGACGGTGGAATTGGAACGATCCGTTAGTTTTTGTGAATAATTGGCAGAAAATTGACGGATCAATGCGCAAACAGGGGGTTTAATATGTATCTTCATCCGGCGCAACATCAAACTGCCGCGATCGCAAATTCGTCCTGCTTATTTTCGTCTACCAGTTTGTCCTTGCGACGATTAAACAGAATACTATGACAGACGAAAAATTGGCGGTACTGATCGATGCAGATAACGTATCCTACGCGAACGTGAAAGAGATGCTTGATGAGATCTCGAAAAACGGAACTCCCACGATCAAACGCATCTATGCCGACTGGACCAAACCCAATCTAACCGGTTGGAAAAATGTCCTTTTGGAAAATGCTATCACCCCGATACAACAATATAGCTATACAACCGGAAAAAATTCCAGTGATAGTGCTTTGATCATCGATGCGATGGACATCCTCTACTAGCAAAAAGTAGATGGATTTTGCATTGTTTCCAGCGACAGCGATTTTACTCGACTTGCTACCCGCCTGCGCGAAGCCGGGATGACCGTAATCGGTTTTGGGGAGAAAAAAACGCCCAAACCATTCATATCTGCTTGTGATAAGTTCATTTATCTGGAAATCCTCAAAGCGACGCGCCTAGAAGTCGAAAAGCCTGAAAAATCCAGCAAGCGACCGAAAGCAAAGTCGCCGGTGACCAATAAAGTTGACCCGGAAACGATCAAAATGATCGTAGAAAGCGTATCGGATTTAGCGGATGAATCGGGATGGACCTTTTTGGGAAGTCTCGGAAGTTACATGCTGAAAATGAAACCAGATTTCGACCCGAGAAATTATGGCTTTCAAAAATTATTGCCGATGATCAAATACCTTAAAAGTTTTGAAATAGACGAGCGCGTTTCCGGTTCTGGAAATATCAGACACATCTATTTGAAGCTAAAAGAATAGCTATTTCTTTTTACAACCGACTTTTGCATTTCTATTTTCGTGAAAAATCTATTAAATTCGCACTTTCAACCCGATTCTGATTGATTTTCACCAGATCATTGAACAAAAGAAATTAGGAGTACACGAACGAAATGTTGATCGGAACGGATTATCCCAAAATTGAATTTTCGTTGGGGAATTTAAACTTGCTAGAACCGAATGCCTTTGTTGGGGACATGGTGCTCTGCATTTTGGCACTTTTCTTCGCAAAAAGGATCACTAGATTTCCTGTTCAATCCCCTTTTACCATCTATTGGCAAGCATTCTTCTATGTATTTGCTTTTAGTTTTTTCGTTGGAGGATTGGGTCATTTATTTTTTAATTATTGGGGTATTCCCGGAAAATTCGCTTCTTGGTACTTTGGCATTCTTTCAACGACGTGTATTGAGTTGGCAATGGTATCTATATTTCCCAACGAACAATTCCGTCCCCTTCTAAAAAAAGTCGTTATCGGACAACTTATTGTCGCACTGCTTGTACATTCCGGAATTTTATTGTTTTCCGACCTGGATGCCGACCCCACAAAAGGGATGCTTGTTCCAACCTCACATGCCACAATCGGACTGGGGATCATGCTTGGTTTCTTAGGTTACTTCTACCAAAAGAAAATTGATGTTTCATTTCGATATCTTTGGATCAGTAGTTTGGTACTCGTTCCAGCTACGGTCATTCAAGCCCAAAAGATCAATTTGGCACAGTGGTTCGATAGAAACGATTTGAGTCATTTATTGCTTGTTGTATCTCTTTTTCTTTATTATCAAACAGTCAAAGAATACCAACAAAAGCAATGGATCGGGGCAGTTTGATAGGGAGTAAACCAGGGGACGAAAACTGGGAATTGCGGAGAGGCACATGGGAGATGCGTGTTATATTTTTCACAGAATTTTATGTCAATGATTTTACGTTTTTGTGCGGAAACATCAATAATTTCAAAGGCTTGATAAATTTTGAGGGAATTCGGGAATTCCCGAACCATGATCCAATAATTCACAATCTGTTAATTACACAACAATCTTAACCCATCCATCCCCACCTCCACTTTTCTACTACTTTTACAGAAATTACAACTTATGAAAACAGCTCTTTTTCTAGCACTCCTTGGCGCTTTTGGTCTGGGATTTGTTTTTAACCAGCAACTCATGCCACACGAGGATGACAAAAAAAACACAGAGAAAACCCTGACTTTGGGAGCATTTTCGATCAGTTTGAGCGTAAAAGATCTCGAAAAATCAAAAGCCTTTTATGAAAATATGGGGTTCAGACAGTCTGGTGGCGATATGAAACAAAATTATGTCATCATGAAAAATGGCAACGCGCTTATCGGCCTTTTCAAGGGAATGTTTCAAGAAAATATGCTCACGTTCAATCCAGGCTGGAACGAAAACAAAAAAGAATTGAAGAAATTCGATGACGTACGCGTAATTCAAAGCCACCTAAAAAGTAAAGGAATTAGCATGTTACAGGAAGCCAATGATAGCACCAAAGGACCAGCATATATTTTATTTGCTGACCCCGACGGAAATGTGATCCTGATTGATCAGCACCGTTAATAGACTATGATGAGTAAGCATAAATACTGTCAAAGTTGTGGCTTCCCAATGACACGCGACAAACAAGGTGGCGGGACAGAGTGCGATGGTTCAGTCAGTGACATATATTGTTCTATGTGTTATCAACATGGAAAATTCACGTCTCCTCCTTGGGTGGACACCGCAAAAAAAATGCAAGAATATTGTATGCTAGAAATGCGAAAAGCTGGTTACGGAAGATTTTTTGCTTGGTTAGCAACCAGAAGTATCCCGAATTTAAAGCGCTGGAAAAAAAGGTGAGTTTTTCTGAAAAGTATGCTCGAAACACCTGAAGAAATTCGTTCAATCAATTCGAAATACGTACGTTTTCAGAAACAAATTCACTTATTTTAGACGTGCTATGAACCCTTAATCTCAGATACAAATCCTGCTCAATCCAATAATGGATCCTCTTCTATTCCCTCACCGGGCAGATCTAAAGCTTTCACGTCTTGGATCGCATTCCCGGCGATACCTTTGATCGATCCATACATGTCGATCGTATTCACGATCACTTTATCGAGTTGCTTTTCTCGCTGCTTCCAGATCCGCATCATCGAACGCTTTTCACTTTCCAGATCCGATTTCATCTGAGAAAACCCTTCTACGATCGCTTCAACTTGCATCCGGAACGTGGAACTCGTTAGAAAATCGTACAACAAACTCATTTTGTCCCCTTTATTTTCTTGAGATGCCACCACATTACTCCATTGGATCACAGATTCGCGCAAAACGGCACTTAGACCTTTGAATTCCTCGAACGTGCAGACCCAAATTCCGTCTCGTAAACCCATGCGCTCCATATCTGATGGCATGACCTCTGTTACCAAAACACCTATATCAGCCCCCTTTTCACGAATATCAGCCTTAAATTTTTCAATCCAACTTGGTTGAAAATCCTTCGTACGCTTTGATTCATAATAGATCGTTCCACAGTTCTGTCGGGTACGTGTATGTACAACTTGAATGCAGTCGCCACCACGAGCTCCTTTCTTGATCTCATCAATCGTATCTAAAGGAAACTGATTCGCCAACCACTCTTCGATCGCCAATTCCTGTACCTCGCCTTGCAATTGCATCGATCCTTGCTCCTGCTTGCGTTTCATCTCTTCGGTTAGCTTCTTTTGATCTTCCAATTGTTTGATCAACTCCTTTACTCGTAACTCATTACGTTCTTCTTCTGCACGCCTGATCTTTTCTTTCTCCTCCACTAACTGCTGATTCAGTTGACGCATCGCCTCCGCCTGAATAGCTTCTTTTAATTCATCTTTTTCGCGTTTCAACCGTTCAATCTCAGCTTTGGTGCGACCCAATTCCTTGATCTGTTCCGATTTTTCGTTCAGTTCCTTTTGAAGCACCTCAAACTGTTCCGCTTGTTCGGTGGCCAATTTTTGCTTCAAACGATCTTCCATCAATTTGCGCTCTTCCCGCAATTTCACTTCAAAACGTTCTTGGAACAGTTCATTTTCACGGCGCTTCTTTTCTTCAAACTCCTCCTTCTCGCGGATCAATTGCTCTTGTTTCTTCAAAAACTCGTCGCGCGTTTGATTCAATTGTGCTTGATACTTTTTCTGGATCTCCTCCTCTAATTGGTGAGATAAGATGTCGTTCACATCGATGATGGTGCCGCAATTCGGACAATGGATCTGATTCATAGGATTGAGTGAATGCCTAAAATTACAGGATATTTTCGCACCTTTTAAGTGCGGCAATTCAAAGTTTTCCACGATTAACCGAAAAGCTAATGAATGTCATTTTTTTGTAGCTTTAAAGGAAATAGTTTCGCACATATAAAAAACGAGTATGCTACAACACGAAAAAGCCCCTAAAATCACTTTCTTGGGAGGAGCCGGGACAGTTACCGGTTCGAAAATATTGATTGAAGTGGGAAATAAACGCGTCTTGGTTGATTGCGGTTTATTTCAAGGCCTCAAAGAATTGCGATTAATGAACTGGGCAGAATTCCCCGTAGATCCTAAATCCATCGATGCGATCATACTGACCCATGCGCATTTGGACCACTGTGGCTACATCCCGCTACTCGTAAAAAAAGGATTTAAAGGAAACATTCATTGTACGCACCCTACAGCTGATCTAACGGAGATCATTTTGAAAGATTCAGCCAAGATACAAGAGGAAGATGCTGATCGTGCAAACTCACATCACGATACCAAACATGATAAAGCACAACCGCTTTACACCGTGCAAGACGTTTTTGCTACATTACCGCTTTTCGTTGGACACAATTTGGGAGAATGGGTGATCGTGAATGAATACCTCAAATTTGAATTTCTAAACAGTGGTCATATTTTAGGAGGCGCTTTTGTAAATATGATCCTGAATGGTAAAAAAATTGTTTTTTCAGGAGATATCGGCCGTTTAGACCCCATGCTGCTGTATCCACCAAAAGTCCTAAAAGAAGCTGATTACATCGTACTCGAATCTACTTACGGCGACCGCAATCACGAAGTGGAAGATGTGAAAAGCGAACTCATGGATGTTGTGAATGACGCTTTTCAGCGCGGCGGAATCCTGATGATCCCGACGTTTGCTGTGGAACGTACGCAAGAGATCATTTATTTACTGCATCAGTTGAAAGAAGAAGGACGTTTGCCTAAGATGCAGATATTTCTTGACTCGCCGATGGGTATCAACGCATCGAACGTTTATGCGCGTTTTCCTGAATGGCAGCGGATTGGAATGGATAAAATCTCTGAAATGTTTCAGGATGTGATCTTTATCAACGATGTCGAGCAATCCAAAGCCATGGTAGCTGATAAACGACCTAAAATCATTTTGGCCGGAAGTGGTATGATCGAAGGAGGTCGTATTTTGCATTACCTAAACACACATATCGACAATCCACAAGATACGCTCCTATTTGTAGGATATCAAGGCGAGGGAACGCGCGGTCGCGCCATTAAAGAGGGAACGAAAGAGATTAAGTTCTTCGGGGAATTCCGAAAAGTAAAATGCAACATCCGCAGTATTGATTCGCTTTCTGCTCACGCGGACCGCAATGAAATGGTCACTTGGCTCAAACATTTCAAACAGGCACCCAAAGCTATTTTCCTAAACCACGGTGAACCTCATCAAAGCGATGCGCTGCGTGTTAAAATCGAGCATGATCTGAAGTGGAAAGTGATCATACCGAAACTGCAAGAGAGCTTCTTATTAGACCATTGATCAACTATTTTTCTTAAGTAAACTTGTAACGGAATGGGAGAAACTGCGTTTGACGGGTATCTCCCATTTCCAAATACTTGCTTATGAAACCCGCTCTCCTCATTCAAAAGTTGTCCTACGCGCTCATCGCACTGATAGCCGCCTTATTTATCTTTCAAAACCAAGTTTTCGGGCAGGATTGCAACTCCCAGGTCATTCTGATCCTCGAAAATATCAAAGGTGGTGTATTTGCAAACCAAACGGTGGAATTGAAACCCGTGAGTGGTGGGAAATCGTTTACCACAATCAGTGATAAAACGGGAACCGCAAGCTTTGACGTACCTTGTGGAATTACCTTTTCGATCCACATCGCCAATTATACCCGTAAACAAGAGATCACTTCTCCGGAAAATCCGGGATCCTATGCCAAACGCAAATTCAGCTACGAGCCAAACATGGTGAAAAACCAAGCCCTATTAGCGATGAATGACGCCGAAAAACAGCAAACAGATGCACTCATAAAGTCACTTCCCGACACCACTCGTTTCATGAATGGCGCCATGGTGAAACCCATCAATATGGATCCGTATGTAACCTATACCATTTCCATAAAAGATCTGGATGATAAACCTTTGGCAAATGAAACCGTGATCATTACCGGTACAAAGCGTGGTAAAAACTTCAAAGGCAAAACAAATGCAGGAGGTCAATTGCTCGTCTACCTGCCAAAAGGCGATGAATACGTTTTACATTTTTTGTATCAACGTGATTTCCGTAAACAAGACGTGGAGTATTCCAAAGGAATTGTGAACGCCGGAATGAACATTTCTTACATGGGAACCGCAGAATATTTGCGCCGAAAAAAAGCGGAAGAGGAGCGAATCAAAGCGGAAGAAAAACGGTTGTTGGAAGAAAAATTGGCCTTTGAAAAATGGTGCAAAGCTGAACGGATTTCTGTGGAAGAAGGTATGCGCCGACGATTAAAAGAAGCCAGTGGCTCCGGTGATGATCAAGTTGTAACGAAGGTCTTGAACCGCAACAAATGGTCCGAAAAACTGATCGTATGCGATCTAACCGGTAGCATGGATCCATACGCCAATCAACTGGCTGCTTGGTATCAATTAAATGTCAAATTAGAACCAAATCTGCAATTCGTATTCTTCAACGACGGTGATCAAAAGTCTGATGCCCAAAAAGTGATCGGAAAAACCGGTGGTATCTACTACCAAAAAGCAAAGGGTCTTGACTCCCTGATAAACCTGATGTCAAAAGTACGTGTCAACGGCAATGGTGGAGACTGCGCTGAAAATAACATGGAGGCACTGATCAAAGGCGTCAAAATGGCCAATCCCTACAAAGAATTAGTGATGATCGTCGACAACAATGCTCCGGTGAAAGACATTGCGCTCTTAAAAGAGTTCAATAAACCCGTACATATTGTTCTCTGCGGAGCACATCATGGTTTTGTATTGGAAGATTATTTGTTGATCGCTTGGAAAACGAAAGGAAGTATTCACACCATGGAAGAAGATCTCACCAAGATCGCCGCCATGTCGGAAGGTGAAACGATCGTGGTGGGCGGAAATACCTACAAAATTATGGGCGGTCAATTCGTGCGGATCACCAAGTCCTGATCAATAAACTGGTTTTTGTAAAAAATAATTCTGAAACCAACGCTTGAAAGCGGGATCGAGGAAATCCCATTGTCCATTGTGTTCATAAATCACGTCTAAGTTCATCAGTACGCGACGGTTTTTGACAACATTTGCAGATGTCCCCAGCTTATAGGTATCGATGATCTCCACCGACGTTAATCTTTCTGCCTGATTGGCGATTGCCTTTAACAAATTCAACTGTCCGCGACTGAGTGATTCAACCTCGCGCTGATAAAAAGGCGAATTGGTCGCAATGAGTTCTTTTAATGCTTCTTGCAAATTGGTTAACGTCACTTTTTTAGTGCTTTTTTGCCAGGTATAATGCGCCAATTGCTGGACATACCAAGAGTGATCTTCCATCCATTCCGGGATCAACACGGCAAGCTCCGGGGTCAATTGTTTTTTGCTTTCCTCAAACTTACGCAAAATGAAATCTACCCATTTTTCACGCTTGATCTTCTCAAGTAAGATAACCTCACCAAAACGATAAAATGGTTTGGAAGGATTACTGAATATATCTGCCATCATATGCCTGCGACTTCCGTACAAACAGTAGGTCACGGATTTCTGTCGTTGCCAGACCGCTCGCATGCTTTTTTCCATTTGTTCGTATTGATCAAATGCGGCCAAATTCTGGAATTCATCCAAACAGATCAGGTACTTCACACCTTTTTCCCGAGCAATGCGTTCCGGTAAGTCCAAGATTTCATCGCGGTATTTGCGGATCTCTTTCCAGTCAAAAGTGATACTGAAATCCACTTTTGGATTGAGCCCAATCGATAACTTCGGGACCAGCTGTTGAAAAAAGTCCTTCCCTGACCGCATCCAATCTTCCCATTTTGTAGACGACGCTTTAATTACTTCGCGGGCAAATAATTCTAAAAACTCCTCCTCACTATTGGCTGAAAACAAGTCAATGGATACCACGCAGATCTTTGGATTTTTCCGGCGAACTTCCACGATCAATTTCTCTACCAAAGAAGATTTCCCCCATCTCCTTGGCGATATGAGCATCGAATTTACACCGTTGAGCATGTTATTATATAAGCGCTCCAAGTCTTGTTCGCGATTCGCAAATGAACCTTGACTTACCGTAGTTCCAAAAACAAAAGGTGAATGTTCCATGCCAATACATTTGAACAAATATAGCATTATTTAAAAAATCTTTCCAATTAGCTACTTTCCACTTGGTAAGTTTCTAACAGGAAAGCAAAGGAATACTCAAAAATCCTTATTTTTGAAACTCAAACGTATCCCATGCAAACAGCACTAACAGCAGCAGATCTAGACTTTTTCAAAACAATTGTTGGGACAAGAATGTTGATCGGAGAGCAAATCGATGCGCACTACGCTTCGGATCATACAGAAGATTTCGTCTTTTATCCGGCCGTGGTACTGAAACCGGAAAACACGCAAGAAGTTTCAGCGATCATGCGTTATTGTTACCAGAAAAACCTCATAGTTACTCCTTCCGGTGCACGAACCGGACTCAGCGGAGGTGCTTTGGCGAATTACGGTGGTGTCTTATTGAGTTTGGAGCGCATGAACCGCATTTTGGAGATCGATGAACACAATCATCAAGTGATCACTGAACCGGGAGTTGTTACCGAAACCCTGCAAGCAGCCGTTCGCGAAAAAGGATTGTTCTACCCACCTGATCCTGCATCTAAAGGCTCTTGCTTCATCGGAGGAAATATTGCTGAAAATTCAGGTGGTCCAAAAGCCGTGAAATACGGCGTTACCAAAGATTGGGTATTGAATCTGGAAGTCGTACTTCCCAACGGAGACGTGATGTGGACCGGAGCCAATGTGATCAAAAATGCAACCGGATACAACCTCACTCAGCTCATAATCGGCAGTGAAGGTACGCTTGCTGTTGTGACCAAGATCGTTTTGCGACTGATCCCACATCCAACTCACAATTTATTATTACTGGTTCCCTTCCGCAAAGGTGAAGAAGCGTGTGAGGCCGTTGGAAAAATATTCATGGAAGGCGTGATTCCAAGTGGATTAGAATTCATGGACCGCGATGCCATTTTATTCACCTTGCCATATGTGGATGACGCACCAAATATCTTAAAAGATGACCACGACGCACATCTGCTTATTGAAGTAGATGGATTTGATCCGGATGTCCTCATGCAGGATTGCGAAAAGATCGTTGCTGTCGTTGAACAATTTGATATCGACGAGATCTTGTTTGCAGAAACAGAAGCCCAAAAAGACGGTTTGTGGCGCTTGCGCAGAAAGATCGGCGAAAGTGTCAAGTCTCATTCGATCTACAAAGAAGAAGATACGGTCGTACCGCGTTACGAGCTGCCGAAATTATTGCGCAAAGTCAAAGAACTTTCCCGCACATACGGATTTACGCCTGTCTGTTACGGACACGCCGGTGACGGAAACCTCCATGTAAACATTGTGAAGGGAAACATGACCGACGAACAGTGGAATACCGATCTCACACAAGCTATCCGTGAATTGTTTGCGGAAGTGGTACGCCTAGGAGGAACCATTAGTGGAGAACACGGAATTGGGCTGGTGCAACGTCCTTACATGGAAATCGCTTTCCAGGCGCATACCTTGGAACTGATGAAAGCCATCAAACGCGTTTTTGATCCGAAAAATTTACTGAATCCCGGGAAAATATTTCCGGATTAATTATTCCAATACTGTCCGTCTCCGCTCTTCATTTGATGATACGATCGACTGAGATACGCCAGCAGGATACGCATAGCATCAAAAGCCTCTTCCGTTTCAGCGGAGATCTCTTTCTTTTGAAGACGCATCAAGAGTTTCATGTAAAGTGCTTGAAAACAGATCTCCAAGTGGTTCTTATCCTTCAAGTTGGAATGTTCACGAAAATCTTCGATGTAAGGTAAAGCGCGATCATACAAAGCTTTATATTTCTCGTCGTTCACAACTCCCAGCAAGGAATTGTGCAAGTAGGACAACTCAACTAGAACTTCCTGTAATTCAATGCGGTGCCCCGACTCGGTGATCTTCTCCGATTCCATATCGCGGATCAATCCGGCATACCATTGGCGGTATTGCTCCAAATACGCTTTATCCGGCAATTGCGGAATCACGAAATGATTGATCAATTTTTCCAAGTCGAATTGATACGCGCGGATAACGTCCTCAATCTGATACATGTAGAGGATATACTCGGCGATATTTTCGTTTTGCTTTTGGCGTGCGATCAGCATGTTTATTCTCCCATGTCTTTTTTCAACGCTTCCTGCTCATTATTCAGGAAATCAATGAAACTTTTGGTCACATCCATTTGATTGTTGATGTAGTTGATCTGCCCACCCTGACCGTGGATCATCAACATATCGATCTTGTATTTTTCGCAGTATTTCTTTCCTGCCGCCTCGATCTTTTTAGAGATAGCAGTCAACACATCGGACGTTTCTTTTTCCAGTTTGGCACCTTCTTGCTGTTGGAATTGCATGAACTGTTCTTTTTTACGCAACAATTCATTTTCCATTTTCTGCAATTCTTCACCACTCGCCGTTCCATTTTTGATGTGGTTCTGGAATCGTTGCTCCATCTCGATGATCGCTTTTTGGCGCGCCATTAACGTTTGTTCTAAGCCTTTTCCTTTGGCGGTAATGCGCTCATCCTGACTTTTGTAATATTCAAAACCGTTTCGCAAACTATCCGAATAGTAGAAAGCAATCTTTAAGCCTTCCGTTTTCACGATCGGAACATTGGGAGCTTGCTCTTCTTTCTTTTCTTCTTTCTTTTCGCCACAAGCAGCAGCGATAACTAGTACGATCAGTGGAAAAATCAATCGATTCATGCTTTGTCTTTTTGTTGAAATGCCGCTTCCCAATCAGAACGCATGGCTAAAAAGCGCTGTAATGCGTTGGCAAGCAATTCCGGGGTTATCATATTTTTTACTTCTTCCAGACTCATTACGTCCGTTTCAGCGATCTTATAGATTTGTTCGAATTGACCTAATTCGATCTTTACCATGTATTTTCCATTGTATGAATGGATCTGGATCTTGTATCGCGGATGCGGAATTTCTGCAACAACTCTCATAGAACACAAAAATACACTTTTTGCGGACGTTCGAAAGCGGACTCAAAAAAAGAGGCCGCAGCCCCTTCACTTTTTTAATCTTATGCGACGTAAACGTCCGAGTCGTTGTATTCTTTAAATTCGAAAGGAACGCGAACCATGAAAGCGTAGTCTTGTCCTACCTCATACATGTCCTCATCAGATTTTCGATAATACCACTCCACTTGAGCAGCTTTTCCGCCATCCACCAATTCATTCAGCTTGTACAACAAGAACAAGATGCGTTTTGAAGAGGTAATATTGAAATATTCCAAGTCGATTTTAACCAAGGTATTTTCGTTTGGTTGACGCATATATCCGTCGAACCAATCCAACACGACACCCCAAAAAGCCTCAGGATCATCCGGGATCGATCTCCCGCGAATCTCCATAACACCCGTATTCGGGTTGAACTTTATTAAAGGTGTGTGGGCACCAGCTTCAATGTGTAACGCCTCCATGTATCACTTTCTTCAGCGCAATTTGTGAATTATTTTTCAATCCGACAATCTTTTTCTACGAATAGGAACGAATTTTCGACCAACCCCGCTATTATGAACCCGACCAATTAAAAATGATTGTCAAAAGACACATTCCTTACTTTTGTCGATGGTAATCAAGGAGTTGAGCAATCGGTTTTTCCAATGCAGCGATCAATTCCCATCCATACTCTTGACAAACTTGCGCGAACAACATTTTTTTGGCGCAACCATAACTTCCAACTAATCCAATTTGACGTTTTGAAACAACTTCACCCGGTAAATATCGAGCACAAAACTCCCTGAAATTTGCGGTGTGGAGTACTTGTAGATCATATGATCTCGTTTCTGCTGCTAATTGCGCGATCCAGTGGTGTGCGTTGGGTCCGGCTAACTCTTGCATCAACCTAATCGTTGGATAACACGCTACTAATTGTGGATCTAAAAGTTTGGGAGCAGTAAGGAGTTTTTGCACCAACAAGCGACCGAAGTAAAAGCCACTCCCTTCATCTCCGACTAGCGGACCAAAACCTCCCAAACGTTCCGTAATGCGTTCTCCATCATAGATCATACAAACACTTCCGGTACCCAAAATTGCAGCAACTCCAGGACGCATTCCAAACAAGGCGCGGCAAGCACCCAAGGTATCCGGATGCACTTCCACCTCTCCCGCACCCATGTTCACCAGAAAAGTGCGCAACTTCTGTTGATTCAATTCAGATCCACAACCCGCGCCGTAAAAAATAACCCGTGCATGTGGATTTGCCGCAAAAACTTGTTGCCAAAAATCGAGTTCCTCGCGTGATAATTTGTCCAAGTTTCTCGGATGTAAACTAGCTCCTTCCCGAATCCAGTTAGCATTTACGGCAGCAAAGGATGTTTTAGTGCCTCCCGAATCAAAAATCAAGGTTTCGTACTCCATAGTTTCAAAAATACCTAAAATGTGGTATTGTCCCGCCAAGACATCCCGCCTACATTTGCATTAATTTAAAATTATTCTAAATAACACACGATGAAATACCTCGCTTTTATAGGACTTCTAACTATTGGTTTCGGCGTTACTTCATGCAAAAAGGAAGGTTGCACAGATGAAAACGCCTTGAATTACAACAAAAAAGCCAAAAAAGATGATGGTAGCTGCACTTACGCTCCGGCTTACACGGTACCTACAACCTATGCATTCACAAACGCAAACGGAGTAAACACGGTAGATTATTCCGGGCAAACAGATCGCGTAAACCAATTGAAAGAAATGATGGCTTACATCAAATCGGGTAAAGACGGTGTGATTCAAGCGGCCGTGATCGACGATATGTTTGCTAATCAAAACGATCCGTTCACATTTACGTCAACCAAACAGTTGCGCGATAAATGTTTCAGCCTAGACCTTCCGATGTTTGATGCCTACATCGACAGCGTTGCGCTTGCTTCTGTATCTTATGCTCAAAGCGCGTCTAATGGTCAGGCCGGTACATTAACCACCGGAACCTCCGAATACCTTTTCTCTGCAAACGGGATCGAATATGCACAGTTGATCGAAAAAGGTTTAATGGGAGCAATTTTCCAATATCAAGCATTGAATGTTTATTTCGGTGCTGGAAAAATGAATGTTGATAATACCACCCCGGTTTCCGGTCAAGCGTATACTGCTATGGAACACCACTGGGACGAGGCTTTTGGATATTTTACTGTTCCCACCGATTTTCCTACTACGCCGGCCACTGATTTTTGGGGAAAATATTGCGCTGCTCAGAACGGAGCATTGAATTCGAATAGTGTGATGATGAATAATTTCTTGAAAGGTAGAGCTGCTATTTCAGCCAATGTTCTAACAGATCGCGATGCGGCTATTCAGTCGATCCGTGAAATGTGGGAAAACATCGCCGCTTATCAAGCAATGACGTATTTGGATCAAGCGATCAGCTCCTTTGGAACGGATCAAGCGAAATTCTTACACGTCACGTCTGAAGCTTATGCATTCATTTTGTGCTTGCGTTATGCTCCAACTGAAACAAGAAATTTAAGCACCCAACAGGTCAGTGATCTTTTGGCAGAATTCGGAACTAATTTCTGGAATTTGACACTGGCAGATTTGCAGAATATCAAAGCAACGCTTGACGCAAACTATTGATCATGAGAAAAATTGCTGTTTACGGATTAATTTGCACGTTGGCCATCACGAGTCTGAGCGCGTGTAAAGACAAAAACAAGGATGATGAAGATGTCGCATTTGACAAAGGTCCAATCCTTACCAATTTGGCTGACAATTATATCATTCCGGGTTACACAGATCTAAACTCCAAATTAACTGCCTTACAGACCACTTGGAACGCATTTCAGGCTGATCAGAGTTCACTGAATTTTGATGCCGTAAAAACGTCCTGGGAAGAAGCGAATAAGAGCTTTCATCGGGTAAAACTTTTCGATCTCGGTCCGGCAACAACTGTCGGATTGGCTGGTGCCTTGGGTACTTTCCCCACGGATACCACGCAAATACAGAACAATATCGCCTCCGGGACTTACAATCTGTTGACGGCAGAAAATGTGGATGCCATCGGATTTGATGCGCTGGATTATTTGCTGTTTCGATCCAATGCTTTTGCGTCCGTGACATCTTCTGCGAATACCCGCGTGTACATTTCCGAAGTGATCGCAAAAATGAAAACCGAAGTACAATCAGTACTTACCGCATGGCAGAATGGCTACCGTGCAACGTTTATTGCAGGAACTGGAACGTCTTCCACAGATGCTTTTGCTTTACTTGTCAATAGTTTTTGCCGCGATTACGAGATCGCCAAGTCGATCAAATTAGGGATTCCAATCGGTATCCAAAGTTTGGGAATCCAGCAACCACATTATTTGGAAGCACGTAGATCCGGATTGGGAAAAACAATTTTGATCACCAATATTCAAGCTGTTTGGGATGTTTTCCGAGGGATGAGTTACACCGGTGCCGATGGTCAGGGATTTGATGACTATCTGAATGCGATCGATAAAGCCTCTCTCGTTTCAACGATCAATTCCAGATTCACGTACATGACGACACATCCAACAACATGGAGTGGAACCCTGGAAACACTGATGTCCAGTAATCCTACGGGCTTGAACGACTTTTACAATTACATGCAAGGAAGCGTGGTTTACCTCAAAACAGATATGTCATCTGCCTTTGGTGTTTTGATCACGTATCAAGACAATGACGGCGATTAGAAATTGGTTCGATAATCAGTTGATGAGAGGGGTTTCGATAGCCCCTCTTGTTGCATTTCGTATTGTTTTCGGTGCTTTGGTACTTTTCAGCACTGCCCGTTTCATGTGGAATGGTTGGGTCTTTGAATTGTACATCAAACCCGATTTTCATTTCACCTACCTGGGTTTTGATTGGGTAAAACCACTTGGTGGAAATTGGATGTATCTTCCTTTCGTTCTTATGCTCATCAGTGCACTGGGCATTTTAATCGGAGCATTTTATAGAATTTCCACCAGTCTTTTCTTTTTGTGCTTCACATTCGTCGAGTTGTTGGACAAAGCCAATTACCTGAACCATTACTACTTTGTCAGCTTGATGTCGTTTTTACTGATCTGGATGCCAGCTCACCGCGATTTCAGTGTGGATGCAAAACGAATTCCTGCGATCCGCACCAAGATCATTGCTAATTGGCCCATCTTTTTATTGCAATTCCAATTAGGTGTGGTGTATTTTTTCGCAGGAATTGCAAAACTTCACCCGGACTGGCTTTTCGAAGCGCAACCTTTGAAACTTTGGCTGCAAGCACACCGAGATCTTCCGCTTGTTGGCGATCTGTTGGCTAGCTCGTGGGTAGCTTTCGCTTTCTCATGGTTTGGGTGTATATACGATCTCACGATCCCCTTTTTCTTATCGTTTCACCGAACTCGTCCCATCGCTTATCTTTTCGTGATCGGTTTTCACCTTATCACCTGGTTGCTCTTCCCAATTGGTGTATTTCCTTGGGTAATGATCTGCTCCACCTTGATCTTCTTCCCGCACACCTTTCACGAGCGACTATTGCGACCACTAAAGTCACTGTTGGGCTGGAAAGAACAAGTGAACTTCAAGCCGCATGTAGTTCCAAGAAAAGTGATCCTCGCTTTGCTGGGAATTTACTGTCTCATACAAGTAACCCTTCCTTTTCGGTATACACTTTATCCAGGGAATTTATTTTGGACAGAAGAAGGATTTCGCTTTTCATGGCGCGTCATGCTGATGGAGAAAAAAGGTTACGCTACCTTCTATGTACAGGACAAACGAACCGGCGGAAGGATCGAAATCGATAATTATCGCTATTTGAGTATGCAACAGATCGATCAAATGTCGCGACAACCCGATATGATCCTGCAATTTGCACATTTCATCGCCGATAAATATGCTGATACGACGCTCCGTTTTGGATCAAAGGCCGTACATTTGCGCGATCCTGCCGTCCTGGCGCGTGTCTACGTAACGCTTAATGGCAGACCCAATCAATTATTCATCAACGATACAGTTGATCTAGCTAAAATAACATACGATCTGAAACACCGAACATGGCTGGAACCATACAACGACTGATACTGATCTTGTTTTTTATCTCAACAGGTAAAATTTCTGCGGCTCAAACCTTGGGAGCTACCGTGGTAGACCAAAAGAAACAAGCAGTGGTCGGAATTTACGTGAGTTGTGGAAAAATGGTGGTTCAAACCAATGAGAACGGCTATTTTCAATTACCTTGTTCAGAGCTTGGGATCCGATTGTTTGGCGAAACGATCGACACTCTTTACTTTCCGTTGAACGGATTTGTACCACTGGGCGATACCTTGGTGATAACAACGAACACCACAAAGATCGATGAAGTAGAAGTCTTACGTGAACGATTACATTATTTCGATATCGGCTATCTACCTCCTATTCGTGGGGTTCAAATTGCTACCGGTACAAATACCATTTTGGAGATCGAGCGACAAGGAGGCGCAAAATCTAGCGGAAACCCGCGGGAGTTATTTGCAAAAGTTCCAGGTCTGAATATTTGGGAAAGCGATGGCGCAGGCATTCAAATGGGGGTCGGCGGTCGTGGACTGAGTCCGAACCGTTCAGCAAATTTTAATACGCGACAAAACGGATACGACATTTCGGCGGATGCACTCGGTTATCCTGAAAGCTACTACACACCGCCTGTTGAAGCACTCCATGCCATAGAGATCATTCGCGGTTCGGCATCTTTGCAATACGGAACGCAATTCGGCGGTTTAATGAATTTTGTTCTGAAAGAACCACCAACAAACACCAAATTGGAGATCACCAGTCGGCAAACAGTTGGCAATTACGGATACTTCGGATCTTTCAATCGGATCGCGGGACGTACCGGTCGATTTGAATACCAAGCTTATTACCAGTTAAAAACCGGAAACGGTTACCGCCCAAATAGTGATTTCACACAACATCAGGCCTTCGCGCAATTCGGCTATTACTTGAATGAAAAACACCGGATCCGAATGGAATACACCCACATGTCATATTTGGCACAACAGCCCGGTGGACTCACCGATCAGCAATTCAAACAAGATCCTCGGGCAAGTTACCGCGAACGCAATTGGTTCAAAGTGGATTGGAACCTCCTCGCTTTGCATTATGATTGGGAGATCAGCAAGAATAAACGCTTCAACGTACGTGCCTTTGGTATGTTATCCGATCGATACTCTTTGGGGTATCTGGGAAAGATCAACTCTGTGGATCCGCTCGGAAAACGCGATCTGATTGCCGGTGAATTCAAAAATGTAGGTGCTGAAGTACGTTACCTGCAAGAATACAAATGGGGAAAACATATCCGCGGAGGTTTATTGATCGGTGGTCGCGTGTACAGCGGTCGGACACAAAATGCACAAGGTCTTGCTGCCGCAGGAAACGATGCGGACTTCCGCTTTTCGAATCCGGGAGAACCGGAACTTTCGGATTATAGTTTTCCATCTCAAAATGTTGCCGGATTCATGGAAAACATCCTCTTTCTGGGAGAGAAATTCACCATCAATGCCGGATTTCGCTATGAATACATCCACAGTGAAGCAAACGGTTACTATAAAAAATATGCGATTGCACTGAATCAAGATACCATTGGAATCTTTACAGCACGTGAGCAAAACAGTGTACCCAGAACCGTTCCGCTATTTGGCATTGGTGGTTCTTACAAAACCGGAAAACGATCCAGTTTGTACACGAATTTTACCATGAATTACAGAGCCATCAATTTTAACGATATCCGAGTTGCAAATGCAAATGTACTTATCGATACCTTGATCAAAGATGAATATGGATCCACAACGGAACTGGGATGGCGCGGTTTTGCAATCCCCTATTTATACGTCGATGTAGCCTTGTTCCATTTATTCTATGGCGACAAGATCGGTTTGGCTCCGGAAGGCGACAAAAAAATCCGAACAAATATTGGAGATGCCGTAAACTACGGTGTAGAATTCTTCACGGAATTCGATTTTATTCGGGCGTTTCGCGACAGTAGCAAACTAGGAGGATCCATCTTCATCAATGCATCGTACATTCAAGCACGTTATGTGAGATCGCGCGAAAAAAATTATATCGGAAATCAGGTAGAATACGTTTCTCCTCTATTGATCCGTGGTGGAATTAAAATCCGAACAAAAGCGTGGCAAGTGCAGGTACAGGCGTCCTACAATTCGGCACAATTCTCAGACGCTTCGAATGCTATTGAACCAAGTGGTGACGCCGTTATTGGGGAAATCCCCTCCTATTTGGTGGTCGATCTATCTGCACGCTACACCCTGCCGTACGGTTTCCAAATTGAATTGGGCGTAACGAATTTGTTGAACAATCAGTACTACACGCGTCGTGCTACGGCTTATCCCGGTCCGGGAATTTTACCCTCCGATGGCATTACGATTTATGGTACTTTACAGTACAAATTCAGCATGAAGTGATGGAAAGTTTGGACCAGTTTCAGATCGAACAAGAACTTTTTCCGGGAAAACAGCGAAAATTCGCACGTGTCTTTAAAGGTCGTAGAAAATCAGATGACAGCGAGGTATTGATCAAAACCTGTACGAAAACAAGCAGCAACTCCCACCTATCCGATCGTTTGCGCCAAGAGAGGGATTTTCATTTTGATTTTCCCGGGCTTCCGAAGATCCTGGCTTTTTTGGAAACTGATTCCGAGATCATTCTCGTCAAAAAATGGGAGGTAGGAACTGAATTACACCATTTTGTTCGGAAATTCAAACCGCGAGATCGAGCACGAGAACTTGCTTCAATACTGGAGAAATTAACACCCATCCTGAATCACATTCACCAGCAAGACATTGTTCATTTAGACCTCAAACCACACAATATTCTGGTGCATGTTCAAGACAAGGATCTGGACGTTTCTTTACTCGATTTTGGAATGGCGATCAGAAAACCCGTCCAAGAACACCGAAAAATGCTGTTTCCCCTGGGATATGCTTCGCCGGAATGCTTGTTGAATCACTTGGATCTTTGCGATCAACGCAGTGATTATTTCAGTTTGGGAATTACACTTTGGCAATGCGTGGAAGGCCGATTACCCCTATTGCATGCCAATCCAAGTATTACCACGAATTTGCAACTGACGCACCCACTACCGGATGGGGATGTACTCACCAAACAGCAAAGTCGTTTACTTCAAAAACTGGCTGCCAAGCACGTATTCGCATTACCGCCAAACACGATGGATCAAGCAGATGTGCGAAAATCATTGATCGCAGGCATGGAATTGCGCTACAGTACCCTGAATGAATTTTCACACGATTGGAAAGAAGCCACAGCGTGCAAAAAGTGGCGATTTTTTTAGAAGATCGTACGGCGATACCCGACATTGAACGCAAAATTCAACGGCGAATAATTGTTGTAGTTGATGGCTAAACTATTGGATGGAAACGCAAATAAGTTATAACTAGCCGTGACATCCAGATAGAACGTTGTCGCAGCCATGTTGTATTGCAGACCTCCATTCAAGCCCAATCCGAACGCAAGAATTCGACCTCTTCGTGGCATTTCTGTAGATTGACCGCTATTATCCTTGAATACATATTTCGTTTCATCCACATCCGCTTCATTTTTCCGACTGATACCTTGGGTGTATAACTGATAAACTGTACCGCCATAAGCCGAGAAACCGAAATCGTCAAATCCATTTCCGATGTAATAGCGATTTCCTCCTTCGAAATTAATATTGCCTGTCCCGAACTTCACCGGTACATCCATGATCTGTGGAGATGTCATGAAATCTATAGCCTCAAAACGAACCGTATCTACGTAACTATTGCGAAATGTTCCTGTTAACCGCAAATAAAGCGTCATCGCATCGTTGGTAGGAATTTCCACCCCCAAGTGTAAACCGGGATAAACAGAAGGGACCCCAAACGGTTTTAGCATGGTAAATCCACCCGCAACAGCAATCTGTGCCATGGAGGAAAATGTCAGCAAAGACATACAAACCGCCAAGATCCCGACACGTTTTCCAATTATTTTTGCAATTCTTTCCATCTAAAACACGTTTTATCATGAGCTCCAGGTAAGTATCCTGTACTCATTAAAAATTCATTCACAATTTCACCTCCCACAAATTTAAAGTGTTGTTTGAACAATCGCACCCATTCCTCTTTTGTGTTTGCCGTTTGTGAATCTAACCAATATTTAAAGCTACCAAATTCTTTTTGAATTTGTTGCACTGCTTGTGCATTAAATATAACAGCTGAGATTTTCAGTTTGTTGCGAATGATTCCGGCATTGTTCATCAATCGTTCTACATCAAACGCTGAATAACCAGCAATTTTATTTACATCATAAACGTCAAAAGCAGTCCGAAAGTTGTCTTCTTTCTTCAAGATCGTTTCCCAAGACAATCCTGCCTGATTGATCTCCAAGATCAAACGTCCGAATAATTCGTTATCGTCATCCAGCGGTGTTCCGTAGTAAAGATCATGGTATCTCCGGTGTACATCATCTTCCGGGCGTCCCTGTACGAACTGACAATAACTCATCTTTTTGTAATTTTAAACAAAAATAATCCAACATGGCAATTTACGCATTCAACGGCTTCATCCCGGTTGTTAAAAAATCTAGTTTTATCCATCCGCAAGCTGCTGTAACAGGAAACGTGATCATTGGCGAAAACGTCTATGTAGGACCCGGTGCTGCCATTCGCGGAGATTGGGGACAGATCATCATTGAAGATGGATGCAACGTACAGGAAAATTGCACCATTCACATGTTTCCGGGAACTACTACGATCCTGCGTAAAGGAGCCCACATCGGTCACGGAGCAATCATACATGGAGGCATTATCGGCGAAAACTGTTTGATCGGCATGAATGCCGTGGTCATGGACGATGTGATCATTGAAGACGAATGCATTATCGGCGCATTGAGTTTCGTTCCTGCAAAAATGCATATTGCAAGACGCAGTTTGGTCGTAGGAAACCCGGCGAAAGTCATCAAAGAAGTATCCGACGAGATGATCGCTTGGAAAACACAAGGAACGGCACTCTATCAGGCTCTACCCGCTGAATGCCACCAAACATTATTCCCTTGTGAACCCTTGGAAGAAGTGGAACCAGATCGCCCCACCCAAGAAAAGATGTACGCGACCTGGAATGCTATTAAATCCACGAAATAGTTGGGAACTTAATCCCAACTTGACTGATAGCTGATCTTATTTATAAAGAATACATTGCGCTTGCGATCTACGCCTGCGTTTTCTTTGTTCTTGATACGTTGCCAACCGACCATGACATACACATTGTCGTACCAGTAATAACTCTTCGTTCCGCTCGTGCGTGTTTTATCTCCTTCTACCCCTGCTTCAGCCGTTCCAAAATCGGTTTCAGTGATCTCACCATCTGCAGTGATCGAAGCAGCGCGAATACTTCCCATATCCGTGTAAATGAAATGCATGTTTCCATCCGTTTCTTGTTTTACGCGTAATTTCAATACAACCGAGAACGGTTTATCAATCAAAAACATTTTGAAACAATAATCTTTGATCTTGTTTCCGTTTTCATCGATATCCAAAATTGCCGCATGTGAATATTGGTACCCGTCGAACACTTGACGCGTTTGTGTAGTCATGGTACCATTCGGACCCATCGAAGTATATGTCTCTGTTCGGTAAGTTGGGTAATACACTTCACCGATCAAGCGGTAGTCCGTTCCATTGATGATGACCGGATGAATCGCCACACGTGTTTTGATAAAATCGGTCTGTCCGCGATTGGTTTTGCGCTCTTTCTTCTTTTCAAGACGTTTTTGAACACGCTCCGGCAAATACTTGAAAAAATTCTCAAATTCTGAGAACGAATGATAGGTAATGAATTCTTGATCAGATCCGTTCCACTTGGAAAAATAATAGCCGGATGCAACGATAGATCGTGCACCCAACCCATACGTTCCTGCCAAAATAAAGGAATCGTCATCGATCCAAGTGATACTTCCATCGATGATAGAGAACTCAGATGCTTTTTCTAACTGATAATTGTGCGTAACGTATCCAGTCATGTCCATGATGATCAAATACATCACTGCTTTTTTCAGATCAGAACCGTCGCGCATGAAAATGATCAAACGATCCAAATTCTTATCGAAAGCAAAAGACTCTATACTTCGTTTGCTATTGATTCCTTCAATTTCCCGAACTGTCTCGGTGCCACGCACAACATCCAAAATCATTACATGTGGTTTTTTCTTGCGCCATCCGCGGAAATAGACCTTACCATCTACGCAATTTGCCAAAGATTCAACCCGACCAAAAGAAAAGTCCGTTTTATCGAAACGATTTTCAGTCATGGATCCGCTTTCCACATCAATACGTTTGATCACCCATTCACGCTTGTTTTCAAAGACACAAAACAATTCAGAGGTATCGCGATTTGGAAAAAATCCTACACGCGTCAAACGCGATTCTTTTTCAAAACTTTTACTAAAAGACTTTTCCAGATCTGTATCGTATTTCGTGATCAAATAATTGTCATTTTGACCTTTCAGTTCTTCAACTTCCAACGTCAACAAGCCCTTTTTTCCGATTACATAGGTCGATAAGATATTTTCGTCATCACGCAAATCAAACTCCTTACGCCCCAATAGTTCAATTTGAGAAAATAAGGTTTGAGATGCCAACAAGGCCACAATGGCGGCTAAAAAAAATTTCATAAGGTTATTTTTTACGGCTCCGAAGTTAAACAAAACTATACGTTCCGCTCCCTAAAATTCTAAAATAAAAAACCCCGCAATCAGCGTTGCAGGGTTCTTTTGAAAAAAACTTGTTATTGACTATGCTTGTTTAACATTCACTGCCATTAATCCTTTTCTTCCTTCTTCCAAATCAAACGTCACTTCGTCGTTCTCGTTAACTTTGTCAACCAAACCACTCACGTGTACGAAGTACTCTTTGTTTGATTCTTCTTCCTTAATAAATCCAAAACCTTTGGTCTCATTAAAGAACTTTACAGTTCCTTTATTCATATTATTCAATTATGGGCTAAAGGTGCTGGTTTATTTTGGTAATTCCTAGGTTTTTAGCGTTTTTTTCAAAAAAAAAGCGGACCGAAGTCCGCTAACAGTATTCCATTTAGATCAAACCAGCATCATCACCGGATTCTCCATATATTGCTTGAATGTTTGCAAAAACGCAGCGCCGGAAGCCCCATCTACTACACGGTGATCACATGAAAGCGTCACTTTCATGATATTCCCGGGAACAACTTGACCGTTTTTAACTACCGGCTCTTGAGAAATTCCGCCAACTGCCAAGATACAGCTATCCGGTGGATTCACGATTGCCGTAAACTGTTCGATCCCAAACATCCCCAAGTTCGAGATCGTAAAGGTATTCCCTTCCCAATCGCTTGGTTGTAGTTTCTTCTCTTTTGCTTTTTGTGCGAAAACTTTCACTTCCTCACCAATCTGAGAAAGTCCTTTAGAATCTGCAAAACGCACAACCGGAACCAACAAACCTTCATCCACAGCTACGGCAACGCCGATGTGCACATGTTGATTGCGACGGATCACATCGCCCAACCAAGAAGAATTGATCGCTGGGTGTTTTTTCAAAGACATGGCAACCGCCTTAACGACCATATCATTGAAAGACACTTTTACACCTTCCTGACTGTTCATGGCTTTACGCGCAGCGATCGCATTGTCCATATCAATCGAAATGGTCAAGTAAAAATGTGGTGCGGTAAACTTCGATTCTGCCAATCGTCGGGCGATTGTTTTGCGCATTTGGCTCACTGGCTCATCCACGAACGATTCAGCTTGCGCAATTCCTGATGAGGCTGGACGAGAAGGAGCGTTGTACGGAACATAATGATCCACGTCACGCTTGGTGATACGCCCTCCTTCACCAGTTCCCGGAACAAAACTCAAATCAACACCTTTCTCTTCAGCCAATTTCTTTGCCAAAGGAGAAGCCAAAATTCGTCCGTTCGTGTTTGCCGGAACTACCGCTGCCGGAGTTGCCGCAGCAACCGGAGCAGGTTTTGCTGCCGGAACTTCAGCTACAACTGGAGCTGGAGCCGGAGTTGGTTCCGAAGCGGGAGCAGAAGTCGCTGCGGGAGCTTCGCCCGATCCAGCTTGCGCGATCAATGCTGCCACATCCTCACCAGCCTGACCGATGATTGCTAACAGTGCATTTACCGGAGTCGGCTTTCCTTTTTCTACACCAATATGCAATAGAACCCCATCGTAAAACGATTCGAATTCCATGGTTGCTTTATCTGTTTCGATCTCCGCTAAAACCTCACCTGATTTTACCGCGTCTCCTACTTTTTTGTGCCATTCTGCAACAACACCTTCTGTCATGGTGTCACTCAATTTCGGCATGTAAACGATTTCTGCCATCGCTAAATATTCTTTTACAGTTTAGTATTCAATAATGAACGGATAATTTGGCTCCTGATAGATGTCTTCGTACAATTCGTCAGCATCCGGATAAGGAGAGTTCTCTGCAAATGCAACAGCCTCTTCTACCTCGTTTTTCACCCAATTATCAATGTCTTCGATCTCTTTGTCAGTCAACCACTTATTCGTTTTGATCATCTTCAAACAATGTTCGATCGGATCTTGTTCCATCCACTCAGAAACTTCTTCCTTGGTGCGGTATTTTTGCGGATCCGACATGGAGTGACCTTTGTAACGGTATGTGCGAATATCCAATAAAGACGGTCCATCGCCACGACGAGCTCGTGCCACAGCCTCTTCAACTGCCTCGTGAACTGCTTCCGGAGACATTCCGTCTACCGATTTGGAAGGCATTTCGTACGACAATCCGATTTTGGAGAGATCCGTAACATTCGTTGTACGCTCTACGGACGTTCCCATCGCGTAGTTGTTATTCTCGATAATGAAGATAACCGGCAACTTCCAGTTCATCGCCATATTGAAAGTCTCATGTAAAGCTCCCTGACGGACTGCGCCATCACCCATGGACACAAAAACTACATTGTCAGTTCCATTGTATTTTTCAGCGAATGCTACACCTGCACCCATTGGAATTTGTGCTCCAACGATCCCGTGACCACCCATGAAATTCTTTTCTTTGTCAAAAAAGTGCATCGAACCACCTTTTCCTTTTGAACATCCCGTAGTGCGACCATACAATTCAGCCATCAATACGCGAACGTCTGAACCCAAACCAATTGGATGAGCGTGATCACGGTATGCCGTCATGTGCTTATCTGTTGGTCGGCTCGCACTCACTGTTCCAGCCACTACAGCCTCCTGACCAATGTATAGGTGACAGAATCCTCCGAACTTTTGTTGAATATACAATTGACCCGCTTTCTCTTCGAATTTGCGCATCAACAACATATCCTTATACCACTTAATGTACGTGTCAGCCGAAAACTTAGGCGCCCCTGCTAAGGCACCTTTCTTGGTGTTTTTTGTTGGTTTTGAAGCCGTTTTTGAAGCCATTATTCAACCGTTTTGTAAGTTCAACCGACAAATATAACAAGTTATAGGCACAACTTAGCCCCAATTATCCAAAGAATAAACGACAAATTAAAAAATTAGAGATTTCCGGATAAAAATGAAGCGCAAACAGCAGGATGTGTAATTTTAGGGTGTGAAAAAAATTGGATTGCTTTCCGACACACACGGCGATATTCCCAAGAGTATCTACACGCATTTTAAAGATGTAGATGAGATTTGGCACGCGGGTGACATTGGTAGTTTACACGTTGTTGATTCTTTGCGTGCTTTCAAACCGACCCGTTTTGTGCACGGGAACATTGACGATCACGAGATCCGCCGAGAATGTCCGGAATTTCAAAGTTTCGAGATCGAAGGCGTGCGCGTGCTCATGACACACATTGCAGGAAAACCTGGGAAATATACGCAAAACGCGCTCCCGCTGATTGAAGCGCATCGTCCGACCTTATTTATATGTGGGCATTCGCACATTGCTTTGGTAAAAATGGATCCACATTTCCAAATGCTCTGGATGAATCCGGGAGCAGCAGGAAGTAAAGGATTTCATGCGATCAGCACCATGATGCGTTTTGAAGTAAATAAAGGTCGGATCGAACACTTGGAATTGATCGAACTAGGAAAAAGAAGTAAACTGAACAATTCGAACGAAATTTGAACGTTATTTGCATCATGTTGAAACGATTTGCCTTATATATCGCATTGATCTTTCCAAACTTTGCCTGGCTTCAAACGGGCGGCATCAATGGATCTCAATACTTGAACGCTTATTATTCGGCACGTCAATTGGGCCTGGGAGATATCATTTGCGTCTCGGACGGAGATTTGCAAAGTGCTTGGTCCAATCCAGCTACCTTATCAAAGGAACATCATCAAAAAAGCATGATCGGTCAAACCTTACTCCCTGCCGGCATCAATACCGGTTCATTGAGTTATGGAAGACAATTTGGAAACGTAACCGGAAGTGCACATTTCCGCTACCTGTCTTACGGAAAAATGAAACGCACAGATATCAATGGCGCCGATCTGGGCACATTTAGTCCGGGCGATTTCGTGTTGGGAGCAAGCGCAGCGAAAGCAATCAATGAGCGTATGGCGATCGGAGCGACAGTGAATTTGCTGTATTCGCAACTGGACCAATACACTTCATTTGGAGGATCTGTAGATATTGGCGGAATTTATCGGGATGACGAAAAACGATTGGTTGTGGCAGGCGTTGTCCGAAACTTGGGAGCTCAATTCAAAGGTTATACAAGCACCCGTTCATCCTTGCCCCTTGAAGTCCAATTAGGGATCAGCCATAAATTAAAACATGCGCCCTTTCGCTTCACCTTGGTTGGGACGAATTTACAGAAATGGAACCTTACTTATAATGATCCGAATGCGAAAGACAAGATCGATCCGCTCACGGGCGATACGATCAAAGTTCAGAAGGCAGGATTCTTTGAAAAGGTTGGTAGACATGCACAGATACAAACCGAATTGATCCTTGGAAAAAAAATGCATTTACGGGTTGGATTCGACTACCACAGAAGAAAAGAAATGGCTATTGCAAACCGACCGGGATTGGCAGGATTTTCATTTGGCGCAGGATTCTACTTCAAGCGTTTTTCCCTTGATTACGGTTGGATGATCTATTCTAGCGCAGGTTCGCAACATGGCATAACACTGGGAATCCCTCTCAAAAAATAATTTTTTTTTCACCGAATTGTAACCTTGAATCAGGTACTTGCGTAATTAACCGCAGATTGTTTATAACAAAACGTGTTTTGAAAACAATTTTATTAATACTTTAGTCGCAACCAATAATTAATTTCAAGTATGAAAAAGTTAAGTTTACTAGTAGGAGGGTTGGCTCTATCAACTCTAGCTCTTGCTCAAAAACCATCTGCTGAAACTCCATTCTCTTTGGAAGGTCAGTTGGGTTGGAACGCATCTACATTGTCGTTCAACGCACCATCAATCCGTTTCCGTTACTTCTTGCAAGATAACTTGGCGGTACGTGCAACATTAGGAGTTAACAACAACAAAACTGTTGACAACTACTTCCAAAACGAAAGTGACAACACTGGTGCTACTGGTGAGTACATTACTAAAACTGGAGGATGGGGATTGGCTCTAGGAGCTGAATACCACTTCGAAGGAACAGATAGATTGTCTCCTTATGCAGGTGTTGACATCATGTTCGGTGGTGGATCTTTGAACGAAGAAGGAACAAACGCTGCTAACGGTTTCGGTTATGTAGCTGATTACACGTACACAAACGAGCAAAAATCAAGCATGGTAGGTGTGAACTTGGTAGCAGGTACTGACTACTATTTCGCAGAAAATTTCTACCTAGGATTGGAATTGGGTCTTGGATGGAGATCTAATACATGGAAAGAAGGTACTGAAGTTGAAACTATCTCAGGAACAACTACAACTACCAAGTCTAACGAAGGAAAATCATCTTCTCTTGGTAACAACGTAATCGGAACTTTCCGTTTGGGTTGGAGATTCTAAGCTGAATCACAATTTTGAAGGGGGCTCAGCCCCCTTTTTTTTGCTCTAAACTTTTAGATTCCGTAATTTTGAAGATATCCATGAAAGCAAATAAAATAAATATCGCGATTGACGGTTACAGTTCTTGCGGCAAAAGTACACTGGCCAAAGCACTTGCCAAAAAACTAGACTACGTGTTTGTCGACTCCGGCGCCATGTATCGAGCGGTAACTTATTTCTGTTTGAAGAACGGAATCATCAAAGACAGAAAAGTAAACGAATCCTTACTTTCTCAGCACTTACCTGATCTTAGAATCCAGTTTGGAGATTATCTTCCAAATGGAGCGCGAGCGGTTTTATTGAACGGAAAAGACGTGAGCTTGGAAATTCGATCGATGGAAGTAGCCGGAATGGTCAGTGAAGTAGCCACACTGAAAAATGTTCGCACGTTTCTGGTCAAAGAACAACAGGCTTTAGGAGAACAAGGCGGTGTGATCATGGATGGACGCGATATTGGCACGGTTGTTTTTCCTCATGCAGAATTGAAATTATTCATAACTGCATCACCTGAGATCCGAGCGCAACGCCGCTTTCTGGAACTAAAGCAAACACAACCGGATATCACGTTGGAAGAGGTGAAAGAAAATTTGGAGCACCGCGACCATATTGATACCACCCGAAAAGAAAGTCCGCTCACACAAGCCGAAGACGCGATCATTATTGATAACTCCAACTTGAATCCGGAAGAGCAATTGGAACTTGCCATGAAACTTGTTCAAAATTCAATAGAAAAAGCAACGCTTTCAGCCTGATTGCGAGCTTCTAAATCCTCAGCGTATCCATTCATATCTTCGAAACTTTGTGTGATATATTCATTTAAAGATTCTTATCGCTAAATAAAAGTGCAAAAAACTTTCAGTTTGTTTAAATTTGCACACCTGTTTAATTTTATACCTGTTATGTTATCTATCGGAAAAGTTACCGAAGAAATTATCGGTCGTAGTCCATTCTTACGTGAGGCTATGACAGACGATCTCATCAACATTTCTTCATTGGCCAGAAAAATCAAACCTGAAATTGAAGAGACGCTTGGAAAAGAAGTGAAGGAAGGTGCAATTGTCATGGCGATCAAACGCATGTCACCAGGACTTTACCACCGCCTGAACATGAAGATCACAAATATTATCGGTGAACTTGGTGATTTTTTAGTGCGCTCGAATTTGGAGGACTACACTTTTGAAAACACGGAATCCTTGCGTCAAAAACAAGCTGACCTCGTGCAATTAGTAAGTGCGGAGTCTGATGTGTTCTATACAATATGCCGCGGTGTAACCGAAACAACGATCATTGCCTCGCAAAGTATTTCACCGAAGATAGGGAACCTATTGATCAACGAACGTTTAAAGTCGCACACAACCGACCTTGCCTCGATCACGGTGAAATTACCTTCCGTAAACTCTGAAGTGTATGGTATTTACTACTATATCCTGAAACATTTGGCATGGGAAGGATTGAATATCGTTGAAGTGGTTTCAACGGCCAACGAATTCACGATCATTGTAAAACAAGATCACGTTGATAAAGCCTTTAAAGTTTTGATGCAATTGAAACGCGGAAAGTAATCGAAAGCCTCCACAATGGGGGCTTTTATTTTTTAATCAATTTACCCTGACCGGATTCAACCACCTCCACAGCCGGTGGCTCACCTATATAGTAAACATTTCCGATACTTTTAATAAAACCGTATATCGGCAAGTTTCCGGTATTCACATACATATCTCCAGATGTTTCCGAAGCTACATAGATCGAATCTGTAACCACTAATTTTCGCGTGTCACAAAAACCATTGCTGCGCGCCCCGATCTTAGCGATCTGAGTTTTTCCTTCCAGGGTATAATCGCCCCAGCCGTGAACAATATCCGCCATCACAACGATAGAATTCAACTTCAAATTGACCGGTCCTGCACCATCTCGAACTGTCAGCGTAAAATAGGGTGTTTGAAGCGTATCTTTCGAATAAATTCGCTCACTGCCTTCATAATGCAAGTTGATCAGATCCGTAAAATGAATCTCCACCTTGATCACTTTTTTTGCATCCCGGAAAAACGGACAGCGGTTCGTATTCTTGATCATCAAGAGCTTGTCTTGCAGTGAGTATTCGATGAAGTTCACCACATTTTCTCCGCCTGTGATCACCAATTTATCCAAACTATCCTGTATGAGTTCGTATTCAATATGCGGATGCAATTCCAGTCGGTTAAATTCACCAAGTGCAAGCTCCTTGGAAACAAGCTCACCGGTTGATTTGAAACAAGCACGATCTGAAGCTTTCTTGCAGGAAAGCAAACCAACCATCAAGATGCTACTCAAACCGATCAGTACAAACTTCATTGTTTTTTCCATTTAAAGGTATAACCTATTCCCCACTCCACATAATCAGCCTTCGCCCAATGGGATTTTAGCACTAAATTCATCAACAAGCCATTATCAAAACGATAACGCACCCCTACGCGGTGATACAATTCGTCATCCGCATCGTAACGATCTTTCAGATAAACTCCCATTCCCAAGGAAAAATTCAAACGATCCAAAGGCAACATGTAGCCAACGTAGGCTCCTACCTGAAAAATCGTCCATTGAGTCTTCGGGATATACGGTCGATAGCCAAAAAGCGCTTGTTTACTGATCAGATCTAAGGCCACCTCCATCCCTACTTTTGGACGAAACTGTTTGTGAAGCATATTACTAAGCGCATATACCGGATAATTCTTCCCGGTAGTTGGAAAGATCTCTTTGCTGGATACAATCCCAATGATCGAATATTTCCAATTTTTCAACCAAGGTGTTCGCTGCCAACTTTCGTCCTGTTGAACCACGCCCGGAGTCTGTTTAAACCGATATCCATATCCCAAGGTCACGAAGGGTATGTTCAAACCAAGATTGGGAACTTTGGAGGAACCATTCGAAAAATGCGTCATATCCAAACCATACAAGAATGAATGCTTTTCACTGAAATGCCACCGGCCCGATATTCCCAGACATAGGAGCGCATTCACTGGACTGCTTACAGCAACGTTTTTTGGATTGCTTTGTTGATCAAAAACCTTGGTCACGTAGCCGATTCCGGCTCCCAATTTGGCTGACAGATAATGCTTCGTAGAATTTGAAAACGGAAATTCGATAAAAGCATATGTCCCGAATCCATATCCCAAGATCTCCTCATTCCCTAAATTTGAACCATAGATCGTTGCTCCTACAAACGGATTCTTGTAAGCGGAAGCCCACTTCTTATCGGTGTATATCCGTTTATAAACAGAAACCTCACCAGCAAAAACGCGATCTTTCGACAAATGACTCATCGTTCCCCGATGGGCTGCTAAAAATCCATTTTTCACTTTGAATTGAAGCGACCATTCATCAAACGATTGTTCCTGAGCCTGCGTGGCCCCTCCGAAAATAAGTAGGAATATTACCGGCAAAAAACGCATAATCAAATTTACATCTTTTCTTTCATGTATTTTTGTTTTATGAAAACATCTGATATTTCCATAGAAGCCAACGACCCGCGTTTGATCGCATTTGCTCGACTATTAACCATCATGGACGATTTGCGTGAAAAATGTCCGTGGGACAAAAAACAAACCTTTGAATCATTGCGACACCTAACGATCGAAGAAACATTCGAACTTTCAGACGCAATCCTTCAGAATGACATGGAGGGTTTGAAAGGAGAAATTGGCGATCTGATGTTGCACATGGTGTTCTATGCAAAGATTGGCAGTGAGATCCAAGCCTTTGATATAACAGACGTGCTGAATGCCATTTGCGACAAGTTGGTCCACAGACATCCGCATATTTATGGTGATGTAGAGGCGAATACAGAAGAGGAAGTGAAAGCAAATTGGGAAAAGATCAAACTTCAGGAAGGCAAAAAATCGGTACTTTCCGGTGTTCCGAATACCCTACCGGCACTCATCAAAGCTATGCGTATCCAAGAAAAAGTGAAAGGTGTCGGGTTTGATTGGGACAACATGGAAGACGTTAAAAACAAAGTTATTGAGGAGCTTTCGGAACTACATGAAGCACAGCTGGGTAAAGATCAGGATGAAATAGAAGCAGAATTTGGGGATGTCCTGTTTTCGATGATCAACTATGCCCGATTCTTGAACATTCGTGCGGAAGATGCCCTCGAATCTACCAATCGCAAATTCATTCGTCGCTTCATGCTTATGGAAGAGCTTATTACAGAGAGCGGAAATTCTATAGAGGATATGAACTTGGAAGAAATGGATCAATATTGGGAAAAAGCGAAACAGATCTTGAGAACTCAGGCCTGACCCCGTTCAATCAATAAAACGACCGCTTGGTCAAAAATACTGGAAACCATTTGCTAATAACTGTTAAATCCGTAAATTCGACCTCTTCAAGAATACTGCAATGAACATGAAACATTTCCTCTTCCTCATTTCCTTTTTCTTTTTAGCATTTTCAGCCAACGCGCAAGAACATACCGTTCGCGGGTTCATTTACGACAGTGAATCCGGTGAGGCATTGCCGTTCGTACAGGTATTGCTGATCCCATTTGACAAAAATGAAAAGATCATGGGAGCATCTACCGATGTGAATGGTTTCTTCTCCATCCCGAAAGTAAAAATCGGCTCTTACGTTAGTCGCGTGGAGGACATCAATTACAAGTTATACGAAAAAGAGATCCAAGTAACCAAAGCCACAGGAATTACCGATGTGCGCATTGATCTCATTGCTCCCGATAACACAGGAGAGATCGAAGAGGTGGTTATTTCCGCAGAAGCGAAAGCCAAAACGACAGAGGTATTGATGTCACAGATCAAATTGGATAAAAAAGGGCTGGAACGCATTCCGTCTGTAGGAGCTGAAAACGACGTAGTAGGTGCATTTTCGGTAACTCCGGGAGTTGTAACTACCGGTGACCAAGGTGGACAATTGTACGTACGCGGAGGAACACCGATCCAAAACAAAGTATTGTTGGATGGGATGACCATCTATAATCCTTTCCACTCTATTGGTTTCTTCTCGATCTTCGAAACGGAATTAGTAAGAAACGTGGATATTTACACCGGAGGATTTGATGCTCGTTATGGAGGTCGTATTTCCTCGATCATGGATATTTCATACCGTGATGGAAACAAAAAGGACTTCGGCGGAAAAGTATCTGTTTCTCCTTTCTTGGGAAAATTGGTGCTAGAAGGTCCGATTTACAAAAACAAAAATGGCGGCGGTGCATCGTACGTTTTTTCCGGAAAACATTCGTTATTGCCCTATACATCCGATCAATTGTACCGAGGTGTTAACAATGGCAATGGTTTACCGTATGAATTTACAGACGGACACGGAAAGGTCACTTTTTATTCCGGAGAAGGTTCGAAAACCTCTATTTATGGATTTCACAACCGCGACAAAGTGGTTTACGACAGTGTGGCGACGTTGAGTTTTAATCAAAGCGGTGGAGGACTGAGCTTTTTGTTAGTTCCGAGCGGCTCTCCAATCTTTATTAAAGGTCACGTGAATGGTTCTCGATACGAGACAACGTTTTTAGAGGAAGGAAGCGAACCTCGAACCAGTTCAATTGGCGGCGCGGATATGGGCTTTGATTTTACGTATTTCTTGAAAGGAGAAAGCCAATTTGATTATGGAATCGGCGTTACCTTGTTCAATACGCGTTATTTGACCTTTAACGAGACGAAAACACAGATCGCGAACGAGAATTTTACGACAGAAATTGGAGCCTATGTGAATTACAAGAAAGTAACCAAGCGATTGGTTATTCAACCGGGATTCCGTTTACAAGTATACTCCTCACTGTCAACGATCTCACCTGAACCACGTTTTGGAATGAAATTCAACGCAACAGAAAAATTGCGTTTGAAACTTTCCGGAGGTCGTTACACGCAAAACTTTACTTCAGCATCTTCAGATCGCGATGTAGTGAATTTATTCAATGGATTGTTGAGTGCACCGACGAACGTACAATCGACATTCATCACACCGAATGGATTAGAGAAAAATCCAAAGAACGGACTTCAGGTTTCTTGGCATGCGATCGGAGGTTTTGAATACGATGTAAACAAATACATCAATGTCAACATTGAAGCATATTACAAGTACTTCCCACAATTAAGTAACATCAACGTGAACAAGATCTATGATGACGTAGCCGAGTTTGCAGACAAAGATGACGTCTTCAAAAAAGACTTCCTGATCGAATCAGGGGAATCCTACGGTGTTGACGTATTGTTGAAATATTCAAAAGACCGTTTGTTCTTGTGGGGAGTTTATTCCTTGGGTAAATCAACGCGCTGGGATGGATTCGCCCAATACTTCCCGGTATTTGACCGTCGTCACAACATCAACTTAGTGGGTTCGTACGTATTTGGTAAAAAGAAAACATTGGAATTGAATATTCGTTGGAACTTAGGTTCAGGTTTACCATTTACTCCTACGACCGGATTCTATCAGCCTGATAACTTTGGAAATGGTCCATCAACAGATTACACCAATTCGAACTCCCAGGAGATCGGGATTTTATTAGGTGACTTCAACAGCAAACGTTTGCCATACTACCATCGTTTGGACATCACGGTGAAAAAACAATTCAAGTTCAAGAACAAGTCAGAAATGGAGATCGTTGGTGCCTTGACCAATATTTACAATAGAAATAATATTTTCTATGTGAATCGAGTTACCAATGACGTGATCTATCAGTTCCCTTTCTTACCAAGTTTAGGAGTTAGTTATAAGTTTTAAATGTTCAAAAAGCGGCCGATGGTCGCTTTTTTTTTGTTTATAACAAATGAAGTTTTCACTTGATTCGATTTGTTTAATCAAGGCAACTGTTTTATTTTTATGACGTTATGAAAACAGACTTCTGAGGAATCTGGGAGTTGAACCTATTGCTATACGAAACTACGAAAACATGTCTTTACGATCATTTCTATTGATTGCATGGTGCTTTGTCCTTTACAACACCGCTGTTGCCCAGAGCCCGATCGATGATCTCAACGCACAACGATCCATTTTAATTCAGAACGGAGAATCTACGGAAAATGTTGATTTGCAATTGTATCATCTGGGTTATTTGCCTAAAGCCATTGTTCATCAGAACAGTTCTGTGCAGATTGAGTTTCCCTTTTATCATCCGATCTCGACAGATAAAGCTACACGCGTTCAACAGCGTTTGACAGCATATTATCCGTTTTTAACCGAAATAGAAGTTCTTGTTCCCGAAAAAAAGATCCGTGCATCGTTTACGCAAGTACCAACTGCCGAAATGATCAATGAAATTGTTTCACATTTTTCTTACAGTGGTTATGAGATTCATTAAAATATTTCTGTTGATCATAGGTATCCTATTCATGACAACAAAATCGTATTCGCAATGTAATACGAACACATCGATCTGTGCATCCGGTGCAGCAGGACCATTTAATTTTGTGACACCCGGAACCGCTGTGAGTACATGTTTGGATTTCTTTGGTCCAAATGTAGGGTATATCATTTTGCACATAACCACATCAGGACCGTTGAACATGTTGATCGATGGAAATGCTGCTTCGGGCTTCCTGGATGTAGCGGTATTTAATATTCCTGCCGGACAAGCTCCGTGTACTGCAATTCAAAATACGGCAAATCAAATTGGTTGTAATTATGCCTCTGCCTCCAGTGGCTGTAATCAATTCGGTACTTCTTTCCCTTGTACGAGTTCTATACCTGCTCCATTTGTTACAGCGGGACAAGATTTAATGATCGTTGTAGAGAATTGGTCAGGAACAAGTTCAAACTTTACGCTTTCTCTGAGTCCAACAGGAGCTCAATCTGGTCCACCAAACCCAGCGATCACACCGGCAGGACCCTTCTGTACAACGAGTGCGCCTGTGCAATTAATCGCTGCAGATATGGGTGGAACTTGGTCGGGTCCGGGAGTTTCAGCTACCGGTGTTTTTAATCCGGCTACAGCGGGAGTTGGGACGCATACGATCAACTACGCGATTGGAAATGCACCATGTAATGCTGCTTCTTCTACGACTATTACGGTAAACGCTGCATCCATTTCGGTTTCAAGTCCGAATACAACGATCTGTGCAGGCTCTTCGACGACCTTAAACGCCTCAGGCGCGTCATCCTATACCTGGAGTCCGACTGCAACACTTTCGTCCTCAACCGGCTCTAGCGTGACAGCATCACCTACCACCACTACCACGTATAGCGTTACAGGAACAACGGCTGGCTGTACGAATACCCAAAACATTACCATCAACGTCAATCCACTCCCAACTGTCAATGCAGTTGCCAACCAAACACATTGTGCGACTGCAACAGTTCCATTGACTTCATTCAGTTCCCCTCAAGCAGGAACAACATTTACTTGGACAAACTCCAACACATCAATTGGTTTGGGCGCAAGTGGAAGTGGCAATTTACCAACATTCACAGCAACAAATACCGGATCTACGCCGATTTCTGCTACTATAACCGTTACACCAACAAGAAATGGATGTACAGGCACCCCGATCACCTTCACGATCACGATTAATCCACGTCCTACAGTCAGCGCAGTAACGCCGATAAGCCAATGTTCAGGTGCTAGTGTTCCATCCACAGCATTCAGCAGTACCCCAACTGGTGGAACATTCACGTGGACCAATTCAAATACGGCAATTGGATTAGGAGCAAGTGGATCAGGATCATTACCAACGTTTGTTGCCACGAATAATACCGCCAATTCGATCACTTCCACCATTACCGTAACCGCAACAGTCGCTGGCTGCACAGGTCCAAGTACTACTTTTACCATCACTGTAAGTCCGGTACCGACAATGTCCGTTCCAACCAACATCAATCAGTGTGGCGGAAACGTTTCACCCGCTGCGTTCGTAAGCAATCCAATTGGAGCAACTTTCAATTGGACGAATACGAATCCTGCGATCGGTCTTGCGGCGAACGGAACAGGTAACATAACAACCTTTACCGGCACGAACGGTGGTTCTACACCGATTTCAGGGACGATAACCGTAACACCGTCTGTTGGGTCTTGCGTGGGAACTCCTGTTAATTTTACAATTACGATCAATCCAACTCCAGTAATTAACGCAATAAATGATATAACTGTTTGTGAGAATGAAACAGTTCCTCAAACGACTATTTCTGTGTTACCCTCAACTGCTACGGTAAGTTGGACCAACTCTAATACTGCCATTGGTTTAGCAGCATCAGGAAATGGGAACATACCTTCCTTTACAGCCACGAACAACAATGCCGGTGGAATTTCCGGAACGATCACGATGAATGCTACCGCAAATGGATGTAATGCCACACCGGTTACGTTCCAAATTAACGTCACAGAACTTCCAGATGTCAATGCCGTCACTGCCATTGCACAGTGCCACAACACAGCTGTTAATCCGATTGCATTTTCGAGTACATCTCCGAATACTACGTTTAGTTGGACAAATTCAAATTCCGCAATTGGTTTAGCAGGTAGTGGTACTGGGAACATCAGTGGTTTTACCGCAACGAACCCGAGTACAACTGTTACATCCGGTACGATCACTGTTACGCCAGCTTTGGGATCGTGTGTTGGTACACCAATCACCTTTACGATCACCATCAACCCGAATCCGGTACCTAGCGCTCAAAACAATGGCCCATTATGCCCTTCTGAAACGCTCAATTTAACCGCCAATGGTTTAGCTGGCAGTACTTTTAGTTGGACAGGTCCAAATGGTTTTACTTCTAACGTACAAAATCCAAGTATTCCTAATGTTACCGCTGCGAACTCAGGAACTTATACCGTAACAGAGACATTGGCTGGCTGCACAGGAACAGCAAGCACAACATTAACAATGAGTCCAGGACAGACACCAACCATTACTCAAGTAGGTCCTTTCTGTGTAAACGATCTGGACATCCAACTAACAAGCAACACGTCTGGAGGAAATTGGACCGGCGCTGGTATTGTAAATCCTGCCACTGGACAGTTTTCACCGGGAATTGCCGGAGCCGGCACGCACACCATCACGTACACGTTAAATGCACCTTGTGCAACACCGGCAACCACAACCATTGTTGTCAATCCACTACCTACTGTAAATTTCAATGCTCCTGTCACTAGCGGTTGTGTTCCATTCACCGTGAATCTAACCGATCAAAGTTCGCCTGCGAGTAATGCTGTTTCTTGGAACTTTGGTGATGGTACGAATTCATCTCAAACGGGAACTGTATCACATACCTATAACAGTGTTGGTTGTTTTGACATAACACTTACTTCCACTTCAGCAGCCGGATGCACGAATTCCTTAACGATGCCAAATTTTGTTTGCTCGAATCCTTACGCCAATGCAGCGATTTCCGTGGACGATCCGACGCATACTGTCATCGATCCAAGTTTCCAGTTCTTTAACAATTCGACAAATGCGACCAGTTACAGTTGGGACTTCGGAGATGGTACAGGCAGCAACGAAACAAATCCGAATCACAGCTATGAAGGAAACGCGGGTTCCTATACCGTGATGTTGGCTGCAAACAACCAATTTGGCTGTCCGGATACGACATACATCAATGTTGTTATTGAAGACCAATTGATCTTTCACATTCCAAATTCATTTACCCCGGATGGTGATGAACACAACAATATGTTCGAGCCGATCTTCTATTCCGGTTTTGATCCACAAAGCTATACCTTACTGATTTTTGACCGCTGGGGAGAGATCATCTTCGAATCTCACGACGTAACGCAAGGATGGCACGGAACGTACACGGACGGAAGTGTAAAAGAAGGCGTTTATACGTGGACGATCCAATTCAAAGTATCTGAAAGTGATAAAAAAGCTACTTATTCAGGTCACGTTACCCTATTGAAATAACGGATTTGATCATTCAGTAATGAGAAAGGGAGATTTGTCTCCCTTTTTTTTGTTTTTTGTTGGCAACCATCATACATTTGTTTCGTTACGATTCTGTGAACTTTTTAAAAGTTTACACTGTTTGTGTTTAAACATTTAACGAATACTACTACGATGAAAACTTTGCTACTAGCAACTACTTTCTTTGTTTCAGGTCAATTTTTATATGCCCAGGAATCCACCAAGACACTTGAAAACGGTGTGATTGTCCATTCATCTCAAGGAATGGAAGGACCAGCAACTACGGTTCCAGCAACGACAAATCAGCAACGCAGTATTTCCGATTGGAATTTAGCGGAATGTTTGGATGCATTAGCGATCATCGATTTAAAGTGTCATCAAATTACACCAGAGGAATGCCTTGTTTACGCGCCATACATTCAAGAGATCAATCAGCGTATTCAAACATTGAACCAACAAGCGAATTGATCATGTTGAAGTACATCTTATTGTTCGTAGCATTCATTGCAATATCTGTTTATTCGAATGCACAATTGGTTGCCAATGGTAATTCCGGACAAGCAACAACAAGCTATACGAACGGGGCGCCGAACAACCCGATTTTTATTTGGTGTGGCACAACCCTTGGCGCTACGAATGGTTCACTGACAGCTACGCCTACAAATCTTGCCGGTGGGCCTTTTACGTTCGAATGGTTTTATCACGACCAAACGACTTCATCCTGGGCTTCATTCAACACGACCACAGGAACGAGTTCAACGTTGAACAATTTGGCAAGTGACGGATATCGCGTTGAGATCAGAAATGCCAGTGGTGTTACAGTTAACTGTTTTATTGCCTGGGTTTGGAACTTGAACACCGTTGTGACTGCCAATGCAACAGCGAGCGGATGTAACGCGAACCTAGCCGGAACCGTTAACACTAATGGTTCATTTACTTATTTTAATCCGCCACCACCAGAATCCATTATAACTAGTTCAACGAACATTACTGTTTGCTTTTCTGCAACACATACTTATGTTTCCGATTTAGCTTTTTACCTAGTTGGTCCCGCTTCTTGTGGATCTCCAACCGTTGTTCTCTCTCCTAATCCCGGAGCCATCGGCCAAGGATCTGTTTGTAATTCAGGAGATAACGTGTCGAATTTGTGTTTTTCAAGGACTTCCACGAACAATTTGAACATATGTTCTGCCGCCGTTCCTCTATCCGGGACTTATGGTACATACGGTCCTTCAAACACTCCAATTAACTGGAATGCTTTCAACGGCTGTAATGCTGCACAAGGAGGATGGGCGGTTCAAATTTATGACTGTATTGGTGCCGATGTCGGGGCTTTAACGAACGCAACTGTAACATTCTCCAATTTGCAAAGTATTTGTGGTTCACCAACAACTATTTCCTATACTTCTGGAGCGATTAATTCTGCTATTAATGACAACTCATGTACAGCAGCCAGTGCTTCTATTTTTCAAGTACCGGTGGCAAATAACTTAATTACTCCAATCACTTTAAATGCGACAACAACGGTTCAATGGACTTCAAGCCCAGCTGTTTCGATTGCTGCACCGACGAATGTTAACACAACCGCGAGTGGTTTGCCAAATGGAACAACAACCTTTACCTTGACGGCCACAACAAATTTTGGAAGTGCAAGCTGCGTGCGATCTGCCAGTTCGCCGGTTACTGTTACAGCTCCAACTGTAAATCCAATTCCCAACCAAACACATTGTCCTGGAGCCGCAGTTCCTGCAACTGGTTTCAGCAGTACACCTGCTGGAGCAACATTCACGTGGACCAATAACAACACGGCCATTGGACTTGGGGCAAGCGGTTCCGGAAGCTTACCAACTTTTACCGCAGCCAATGCCACAAGTGCTCCAATCACCAGTACGATCTCCGTAGTTCCCACATTAAGTGGTTGTGTTGGACCAGCTACGACCTTTACGATTACCGTCAATCCGAGACCTATCGTAAATGCCATTACTCCTATTTCACAATGTGGTGGAAACGTTTCTCCGGGCACATTCTCCAGTACACCAGCGGGAGCAACATTCACGTGGACAAATTCAAATACGGGTATTGGACTTGGAGCCAGCGGAACCGGAAACATTGCAACTTTCGTTGGAACCAATGGAGGTTCTACTCCGATCACAAGTACCATTTCTGTCACTCCAACATTGAATGGATGCGTAGGATCGCCCGTCAATTTCACGATCACCATCAATCCTACTCCAATTATATCACCGGTTGCCAATGTGACTTTGTGTCATAATCAAGCGGCTACAGCAGTAACTCCAGTTGTCGTTCCGGCGAGTGCAACAGTTTCATGGACAAACAATACCACCAGTATTGGCTTAGGAGTTTCGGGTACGGGGACAATACCAAGTTTTACAGCAAGTAATTCCACAACATCAGTAACTACAGCAACGATCACATTGAACGCAACAGCTGCCGGTTGTAATGCGGTTCCGGTAACGTATACCATCACAGTGAACCCATTGCCAACTGTCAATGCCATCGCACCGATAAGTCAGTGTAATGGAACAACGGTACCTTCCACAGTGTTCGCTTCCACACCTTCAGGAGCAACGTTTGCATGGTCTAATTCGAACACAGCGATCGGACTTGGTGCAAATGGCACTGGAAATCAACCGTCATTTGCGGCGACCAATACGGGTGCCACAACGATTAGTGGAAACGTTTCCATTACACCAACCCTGAATGGTTGTGTGGGTACAACCGGAAATTACACCATCAGCATTTTGCCATCACCAACGGTCATTGTACCAACGGCAGCAACATACTGTCCGAATTCACCGGTACCAACGTCGTCATTCACAACCTCTCCGGCAGGAGGAACGGTATCCTGGTCTAATTCCAATACGGCAATTGGTTTGGGTGCAACCGGAACCGGAAACATACCAAGTTTTACCAGTGGTGTCAATAACGGAACAACAACGATCAGTGGAACAATTACGGTTACCCCAACCGTTGCCGGATGTGTAGGAACCCCATCCTCGTTTACAATTGGCGTCTTCCCAACCCCAACGGTTGACCCGATAGCTCCTATCACCATCTGTAATAGTGCCACCGTTGCGGCAACGGCATTTACAAGTTCACCAACGGGATCAACATTTACTTGGTCTAATTCAAACACCGCCATTGGACTTGGTGCAAATGGAACCGGAAATCAACCGAGTTTTCTGGCTACAAACAATGGTTCATCTGTTTCCAGTGGGACGATTACCGTAACACCAACTTTGAATGGTTGTATTGGAAATACCGGAACATACACGATTACCGTTAATCCTACACCACTTGCTACTGTACCAACAAACATCACCCAATGCGTGGGAACGGTGAGTCCCGCAGCATTTACTAGCACACCAAACGGAGCAACATTCGCTTGGACGAATACGAATACTGCAATTGGACTTGGAGCAAGCGGTACAGGTAACATTACGACTTTCCAAGGAACTAACACCGGTTCTACGCCAATCAGTGGAACGGTTTCAGTTACTCCAACGCTGAACTCATGTGTGGGAGCACCTGTCAATTTCACGATCACGATCAATCCTACTCCGATGATCGCTGCAGTATCCAATATCGTGGACTGCGAAAACGTAACCATTCCACAAACTGTATTCACCGTTACTCCAAATACCGCTGCGGTCAACTGGACGAATTCGAATACCGCGATCGGCTTAGCCGGAAACGGTTCGGGCAACGTTCCTTCTTTTGTCACAACCAACAACACTTTGGCTGCGATTACAGGAACAGTCACTGCCACTGCATCGGAGAATGGATGTACTTCTGCCCCGTTAACGTTTGATATCACAGTAAATCAAGTTCCTGTTGCCGATCCCATGACTGATCTAACTCAGTGCCATAATACAACGATCAATACTCCTGCGTTCTCCAGCACAACTCCGGGTGTTACTTACGCTTGGACCAATAGCAATCCAACGATCGGTTTAGGAGCATCTGGCACCGGGAATCTTCCAGCGTTCACTGCAACGAATCCAACAACGACCGCAACTTCAGGTCTTGTAACGGTAACGCCAAGTTTGGGTAACTGTACGGGCAGTTCGATCACATTTACGATCAACGTGAATCCGGTTCCTGTTCCAGTTGCACAAAATAATGGTCCGCTTTGTCCGGGAGAAACTTTGAATTTGACAAGTACCGGACTTCCAGGTGCCACGTATAGCTGGAACGGACCGAATCAATTTGCATCCAGCACACAAAACCCGAGTATAACAGGTATTACAAACCTGAACAGCGGAACATACACAGTTACCGTGGATGCTGCTGGTTGTATTGGAACGACCAGTACTACACTGGTGCTCAATCCGTTGATCGCCCCTGATATAACACAAGTAGGTCCATATTGTATCACAGATATTGATGAACAACTCGTAGCATCTATTCCGGGAGGAACGTGGTCTGGGAATGGAATTGTTAATCCATCTAGTGGTCAATTCGCCCCATCAGCTGCAGGCGCAGGGACTCATGTGATCACCTACACCGTTAATGCTCCATGCGCACTGCCTGCAACAACATCGATCGTTGTCAATCCTCTTCCAGTTGTAAACTTCTCAGCCCCAGTTCTCAGTGGATGTGAACCATTTACAGCAACTTTGACGGATCTGACGGTACCAGCTAGCAATAACGTTTCTTGGAATTTTGGTGATGGAAATAATTCCAGCCAAACAGGATCTGTTTCTCACACCTTCAATAACGTAGGTTGTTATGACATTACGCTCACATCTACCTCACCTGTGGGCTGTGTGAACAGTCTTACCCTTTCGAATTACATTTGCGTGCACCCTTATGCAGATGCTGCGTTCAATACGGATGATGCTTCCCATACAGTAATAGATCCAAGCTTCCAATTCTTTAACAATTCATCAAACGCTACCAGCTATTCGTGGGATTTTGGTGATGGAACAGGAAGTAACGAAGTAAATCCTGTCCACACATATCCGTCAGAACCAGGTTCGTATTCCATCATGTTGGCCGCCAACAACCAGTTCGGTTGTCCGGATACAACCTATTTGTCCGTTGTGATCGAAGACCAATTGATCTTCTATGTACCAAATGCATTTACTCCGGATGGCGATGAGCACAACAATATGTTCGAGCCGATCTTCTTTTCCGGTTTTGATCCACAAAGCTATACCTTACTGATTTTTGACCGCTGGGGAGAGATCATCTTCGAATCTCACGATGTAACGCAAGGATGGCATGGAACATATTTGGATGGAACAGTGAAAGAAGGTATTTACACCTGGACGATCCAATTCAAAGTATCATCTAGTGATAAAAAAGCGGTTTATCGAGGACATGTAACCTTACTGAAATAAATCTAAAACGGCTGCCTTTTCGGGCAGCCGTTTACGTTTTTAACTGATCCATTTTTGGAATCGGCTTTCCTGTTCGGTAGTGCGTTCTTTTGAACGTATCACGCGGTATTCTTTATACTGAACACGTTTATTCCCGAATTGTAGATCCACCTGAACCAAGCGTCCGGCCCGTTGAACCGTTAACTGGATCGCGTCCTGCTCAAAATAAGTCAACCATTTTTCAATTTCCCCACCGAGCAAGATCGAATTGATCGCGATGATCTCATCTTCCAGCATCAATCCGGAAAGATCAGCAGGACTCTCCGGCATGATATTTTTCACGAGCACGTTGGCACCATTCGGCACATATTTGATCCCCAAGAGCGCAGCAGAAGGCCTTGAAACAGGAACAACTTCCAATTCGAGTCCGACCAACTGCAGTGTCTCCTGAAGCAAGGTTGTATAATCTTCCGTTCCATAAAAGAATCGTTCTTTGAGATCTTTCACCGGTTTTCCACCAGCCTTTTCCAGATAATTCCAATACGTTGCTTCGTCAACACCCCTGTTTTCTCTGGCAACTTCGGTATATAATTGGCGCATGATGTCATCAAGTCCTATCTTGTTTTCTGTGTGTTTCAGCAACAAAATATCCGTTGCCAAAGCCAACAAACACCCTTCCGTATAAATGGAAACTTTTCTACCCGGCACTCCCGGAACATAACCATCCAACCACGTGTCATACGAGGAATCGGCTACGCTGTAGTTCAATCGCCCGGGATTATCAAAATGCTTTTGAAACTGAACGTTCAATTCACGCAGGTATTGATCAAAGCTAAAAACCCCACTTTTTAATAGGAACAGGTCGCCCATATAGGTGGTAACCCCTTCGCACAAATACCCCAGACGCGACAAATTTTCGCGCTGATAATCGTAAGGGAACATATCGATCGGTCGGATCGTTTTCACATTCCAGGTATGATACAATTCATGGGAGCTAACACCCAATAATTCGGTGTAAAGCGAATCAAAGACATCGTAAGTAGGACCAAGCGCAATCACAGTAGATTTTAAGTGCTCCACACCGTGATAAGCTTTATACGGCAATATTTGGAATAAGAAATGGTAATCGTGCACCGGAAAAGAACCAAACTTTTCAATTTGAGAAGTGGTAAACGCTCTAAAATCATGGATCACCTTATCCCATGGTACATGTTGAAAACCATTGAACCACAAATGAAAGCGCGTCCCAGAAACGGTATATTCTCCATGAACCAAGTGTTTGGAACAGATGAACGGAGAATCTGCAAGTTCATGAAAATCAGTGGCCCGAAGCGTTCTTCGTTCTTGATCCAAGGACGTTGCAATGATCCAATTCTCGGGAATATCCAGAGTAATCAGGTGTTCCAAATCTTTATTTTCAGTACAATAGACAAAGCAATTCACCGGATTGACATACAATTGATCTGCGTTTAAAAAACTGGATCCTGCATTCAATTCAGCAGCATAATAGTCGTAGGTCACCTCCACCATTTCATTAGCCTTGTTTGCCAATTTCCAGGTAGAAAGCGCAATTTTTTCAAACGGAATGGATTCACCAGTACTTGCACTTACCGAAAAATTGCGGACGTTTTTCGCAAAATTCCCTAACTCGTAGCGTCCCGGTCGCCAACGTGGCAAATGAATTTCAGCATGTTCGGGTAAATTTGAAAAAAGAACCCGAAATCGAATGAATTGACGTTGCGGATGCGAAATGGAGAGATGATAATGTGTCATGTCTGTTTGTTTTGTGTTCCAAAAATAACAATCCGAATCAACTGTTGGATACAAAAGGAAATCCGGGCAGGTTGATGGTCATTTATACGGAATTGATTACTTTCGTGACATATCCAAAAAAAAGAACACATATGAGCTACGATATCATTGTATTGGGGAGTGGACCTGGAGGTTATGTAACAGCCATTCGCGCTTCTCAATTGGGATTGAAAACCGCAATTGTTGAACGTGACGCATTGGGAGGAATTTGTTTGAACTGGGGATGTATCCCGACAAAAGCCTTGTTGAAAAGTGCGAACGTTTTCGAATATTTGACGCATGCGTCAGACTATGGAATCACCGTGAAAGACGCGAAAGTAGACTTCACTGGGATGGTAGAGCGTTCCCGCGGTGTTGCATCCGGAATGAGCAATGGTATCCAGTTCTTGATGAAAAAGAACAAGATCGACGTGATCAAAGGTTTCGGTACTTTGAAAGCAGGTAAAAAAATTGCGGTTACTGCAGAAGATGGCACTGTAACTGAGTACACTGCTGACAAAGGGATCATCATCGCAACTGGAGCACGTTCTCGTCAATTACCGAATTTACCACAAGACGGGACCAAGATCATCGGTTACCGCGAGGCCATGACTTTGAAAACACAACCAAAGAAAATGGTCGTTGTTGGGTCTGGTGCTATTGGTGTTGAATTCGCTTACTTCTACAATGCGATCGGAACTGAGGTAACTGTTGTGGAATACTTGCCGAACATTGTTCCAATCGAGGATGAGGAAGTATCTAAACAATTGGAGAAATCCTTCAAAAAAGCGGGAGTGAACATCATGACCGGAGCATCTGTTGAATCAGTTGATACGTCAGGTAAAGGATGTGTTGTTACTGTAAAAACGGCTAAAGGAGAAGAAAAGATCGAATGTGATGTCGTTCTTTCTGCTGTTGGTATTCAAGCGAACATTGAAAACATCGGTTTGGAGGAACTTGGGATCGTTACTGACAAAGGACGCATTTTGGTGAATGATTATTACCAAACAAATATCCCGGGATACTTCGCAATCGGTGATGTCATCCCTACTGCGGCTTTGGCACACGTTGCTTCTGCTGAAGGAATCATTTGTGTGGAGAAAATCGCTGGTCACCATCCGGAACCATTGGATTACAACAACATCCCTGGATGTACGTACTGTTCACCGGAAGTGGCTTCTGTTGGAATGACAGAAAAAGCAGCTAAAGAAGCAGGAATCGAGATCAAAGTAGGAAAGTTCCCATTCTCGGCATCCGGAAAAGCTTCTGCTGCAGGGGCAAAAGATGGATTCGTGAAATTGATCTTCGATGCGAAATACGGTGAATTGCTTGGTGGTCACATGATCGGAGCAAATGTTACTGAAATGATTGCAGAGATCGTAGCAATCCGTAAATTGGAAGTTACCGGAGAAGAATTGATCAAAACGGTTCACCCGCACCCAACAATGTCAGAGGCGGTTATGGAAGCTGCCGCTGCGGCCTATGGAGAAGTGATCCATTTATAAGAAATAATCCTATTGAAAAAGCCCGCTCTTTAACAAGAGCGGGCTTTTTTTATTTCTATTTATCTGGATTTCTGTGCGACTTTACACGTTTGATCAGAAATCACACCACTTCCTTCATTTCCACAGGACTAGCAACGGCCACGCGCGTATCGCCACCATCAAATTCCACTTCGATCTTGCCCAACAACAAGCCTCCGTATCCCACTTGATTCACGATTACCGGTTTTCCTTCCCTGTTCACAAGCTCAACACCCTTTTCCAAAAATGTGTGTGTATGACCACCCAAAATAATGTCTATTCCTGTTGTTTCTTGAGCCAGTACCCTATCCGAAACTTTATCGGTGGCGTATTCAAATCCCAAGTGTGATAGACAGATCACCAGATCACAGCCTTTTTTGCGGAGTTTGTTAACCTCTTTCTGTACGCTTTTGATTGGATCATTGTAAATCAATCCTTTTGTTAGATTATCTGCCACCAATCCCTTTAGATCGATCCCAACACCGGTGATCCCGATCTTTCTTCCTGCTTTTTTGAGAATGATCGAGGGAACGACCACATCTTTCAAGGCCGTATTGGAAACATCATAATTGCAATTCACCACAGGAAATTTACCTTCTTGTTTCGCATGAACAAATCCGTCGATGCCAATGTCGAAATCATGATTCCCCAAAGTCATGGCATCATAGCCCATTTCCGACATCACTTTCATTTCTAAAACTCCTTTGAATTTATTGAAATAAGGGGTTCCCTGAAATACATCACCGGCATCTAATAACAAGACGTTCTCAGACTGCTCACGAATTTGTTCTATGAACTTCGCTCTGCGAGACACGCCTCCCCGATCCGGAAACTTCGCATGATTTTTCGGGAATGGATCAATGTTGGAATGGGTGTCGTTCGTATGAAGGATCACTAATTTTTTAGGGGCTTTTTTAGCACTGATCAACGAGGGCGCTACCACAGCTGCAGCTGCAATAATTCCTGTTTGCTGAAGAAAATTTCTGCGTTTCATATTACCAAGATATACGTTCTTCTGCTGTAACTTGTAAAATTTGCTGTTTTTTAACAGCCCGAATAAACACATCGCGGATCAAGATCCCGGTAATTCGTTTTTCTTTAGCCTGTTGCAAAAAATCCATTCGATCACCTCCATTTGCCAAAAAATCACTCGTCACTATGTAGAACTCGTTGGATTCTTGTTTCGGATTCAGGGAAAGAACGCCGCGGTTGATCACCATACCTGAAATGGGTTCTCCACCTGACTTATACAAATAACTTTGAAGATCATCCAAAATTGAACGATCACATTTCATTACGACCACTGTGTTGTCGAATGGCATCAATTTAAAAACATCTCCGATGGTGATCGGTCCCTTCGAGATACTGGCGCGCAAACCACCGGTATTTAGCAAGACAACCACCGGCAGATCATTTAAGGCCAGCGAATCTTTTGCAAAATCCAAGATCGCATCCGTTGCCCAATTCCCCAAATTGCTGGATGGTCTGGCAACACTCAGGTCCGTTGGAGACTCCCCGATCACCACATTCATTTCAGCCGCCAATTCACGAGAGAACGGAGCGATCAATGAATCCATCTTGGCGTCTGTGCCTAATTCCGTCGAAATGGCCGTATTGGAAAGTGGATAAGTTGTGACCAACGAAGAAGAGCAGGCCATTAAGCCTGCTCCTAAACCAAAAACGAATAGTTTCCGAATCATGTTATTCTACAATGAACGTACGATTTACTTCTCCGGATCCAGTATTTACGATCACCGTATACGTTCCACGAGCAAAACTGTGTGTATTCAAAGACACCAATGGCGCTTTTAAACCAGCTTCTGAAGCGATCACTCGTCCGCTTGCATCAAGAATGGTATATGCTTCGATTTCCATTCCATTGATTTGCAAATACAAGTTATTGGAAGTTGGAACCGGGAACACAACGAAATTTTGTTTCAAATACTCCGCTGTTGCAAGTTCACAACCATTCGCATCATACGCTGCAGCATTAAAGTTGATGAAACATGCATAATCAACACTGTCAACAAACGGATTGCGGTTACCTTGGACACTGTAGATGTACTCGTTGCGAGCGATCTCGTAGTTATCAGGAAGATCCGCGAAATGCCATTGTTTCAAGATCTCTTGAGGCTGGTTTGTACCTGTTCCCCAGTTATTTCCATCGATTCCATTGTATGCTGCAACCATGTAGAAAATAGAGCGAGCCGCGTTTCCTTTGTGTGACGCACGCGGTTCGTAAACCAACTGCGCTCCGTTATAACCTACAGATCCTTCCAAATAGTTAAAAACAATACTTCCGGTGATCTCATTTAATGGCAAGTTACTGCGCGGTGAATTCGCTTGATTCAAGTTCGTTGGATACAAATTGTGTTGATCAGAATACTCCGGTTTTGACGGATTACCGTCTGCCGGGAACGTAGGCATCCAAGAATGTGAATACGTGTGCTCACGAGAGTAACCAATCGTTGTCCAATCGAATGGATCGTTGAACACTTTACGTTCACCGGAATAAGCACAAACCACGAATGAACGTCCATCAGTTGTGTCGCGCACTTCGAATTGATTCATGACTGTTGGCTTGTAATTACCGTAAGAAATAACCGTATGCGGATTGATCAATGCCGTAAGGTCTGACAAGAATGTGGTGTTTGAGGTAGAAAGTCCAGAGTAATACGTGCCGATCTGTGCACCTTGAGAAGTAACACTTCCTGTCAATGCACCTGTAGTTTTGTAGTTCTGATAGCCCACTGGACCGTTAAACGCAAATACAGCAACGTAGTAAGTTGTATTCGCTACAACGTGACGTGGCGCGAATGAGGTACCAGGTCCGATGTACGCAACTTTTCCATTTCCGATGATATCACCGCGCTTGTAAGTAATGCCATCAACAGGAGCGCCACTGATCGGTCCGGTTGTAGACCAAACTACCAAGTAATTCTCTGCCGTTGCACTCGCTGTGTAAGCCCCGTTAAATGTATACGCTTTCACGTTCGGGAAGGTCAAATTTGTTGGATTTGCAGCAGGTTCTGTAGCACTTCCGTTAGATCCAATACCGTACAAGTTGATCGTGTACGAAGCTTCATCTGAATCATCAGAAGCGATCGTCAACGTAGCCAATCGAGATCCGTTGGCTGTTGGTGTAAATTGAACATTGATCGCTGCCGAGTTTCCTCCACCGATCACTTGTCCACCAAATGGCGTAGAAAAATCACCTGCATTTGCTCCAGAGAACGTAGCTCCAGTTACGGTTAAGTTCCCTGTTCCCAAGTTCTGCACCGTGATCGTACTTACGCTGTTCATTCCAACAACATACTGTGAACCTGACAAATAAGTCGTACCTCCGATCGTCACATTGATCTCACGCGCCGGAGCTACATAAGCTGTGATATCGTTTTGATCACGTGGTAACAATTGATAATTCGTGTTAAACTGACTCAACAATCCGGTAATACTTCGCGGACCGGAAGGAATGGTTTGTCCAACCAAATTGGAACCTGTTGAAATACGAATCTGGAAGGTGTTTGACCCATCCGTTACATCGTAATTCGTGTTGGCAGCAAAAGTTCCAGTTGTTGTAAAAGTGACATTATCCAGACGCAATAACTGACCTTCCAAGGATTCGCCTATCGCTGGGATCGGAACAGCCAAAGGAGCTGGCAAAATACCGTTTCCAAGATCTGTAAATGACGTTGTTGGAGAGATTTCAAGCAATCCATTAAAATCATACAATACGCCTGTCACCTCGATCGAGTCACCACGTAATACACTGTTCAAAATACTTCCAAAAGCTGGAAGAGCTCCAGTAGCATCCTGCACATAACGGATGGTTCCCAATTCACTACCATTGGTTACAACTCCACGGATGGTAACTGTTTGCCCGATGGCATAATTTCGTGCTTCTGCAATATCCGCTTGTGCAAACGATTGGAACGCTGCGAAAAAGCCGAATAAACCAACGAAAATTTTCTTATTCATCTTACTTGTTTTTTTATTAAAACTGAATTCCTAATGACACATTGAATCGGAATCCTTGGCCAAACATAACGCTGGCCGAATTAGCATCAAATCCATTTCCATAGAAGTTATTATTTCCATCAGCAATGAATCTGCTGTTCAACATATTTGTGATCGAACCATTTAATAGCAAGTTCACTTTCTTCACTTTAAATGTGTACCCCGCAAAGGCATTCAACAAACCGTATCCCGGAATTTTCCAAGAATCACGACCTCCCGATGCCCCCTGCAAATAGAATGGATTGAAGTTTGAGTAATAACGATCAAAATACTGATACTGCAACTTGATGAACATCTTTTTAAATGGTTCGAAACGAATACTGGAATTCAACATTGTTTGCGCCGCATCACCTACGTGTACGCCCCGTGCATCAAACGAGAAGCTATAGTTGAACTCCGGAACAAAAAATGTTTCTGTAGATGCCCATCGCCAATCTCCGTATGAGAACATAAACTCCGCAGAAAGCTTTTTCGTGATCTTGTAAGCAACATCAACTTCTCCACCAACGTGTATTGCGTCCATCCCGTTGATGTTCAAGAAAATACTCGCAGTAGGATCATTCGGATCGGGAATAGATACACCAAATGGGAATGGTTTGTTTTTCCAGTTTGTGAAATATCCGTTCACGTTAAATCCTAATTTTTTTCCGGAATACGTATACCCCAATTCCACGGCTTGGATGACCTCATTCACGATCTCTTGGAAAAAGGTATTCGTGTTATTATCGATCACATTACTGAACTGTGGAGTACGCGACAAATATCCCATGTTCATGAAAATATTCATCTCTTCATTCAAGGTATAATTCGCTCCTGCTTTGATCGTTGCACCTGGGATACTTTTCCATTTTGTTTGGAAATGATCTAGTCCTGCACTTGAAGCCGTGTACATTTGTCCATCGTAGTTGATGGTATCATTAGCACCAATCCGAAGGATCGTATCGCCTAGATCCAATACCTTTTTCTCAAAATAGTCGATTCCCTTGTAGGAATTGATCACCCCGGAAACATTTACAAAAGTCGACCAGCGTTCGTTCGAATACTCGACAGAACCGAATACTCCTCCCCACTGCACCAAACCATCACGGTCTTTGTTGTAGGAATTCAATGCGATCTTGTCACCTTTGCGCATCATAGCAGTCGGACTGTTCTGATTGGCTGTATTCACAAAGTAATCTCCTCCCAAAAGATCACGAACCTCTTGGTAGTGTTGACCTTGATAATAGCGGTAATCCAATCCCCCGTTGATCGTCCACTGCTTGTTCAATTCGTATTGGAACTGACCTAAATAACCTACCCAAAAGTGATTATTCACACTGGAGATCAAAACCTGAGTGGATTTTAGTTCTGTTGACGAATACGCCGGGTCGATATTTGGACCACCAAAAAGTTGATCGACCTGATTGGTTTGTACGATCGCATCCCAATCAATTGTTCCGTCTGGTTTGTAGATAGTCGCCGCTGAATTCGCCAAGCGAGTTCCACCTCCACGCCCGATAGACATGTAGGCAATATTGGAAATTGACAATTTCTTATTAACGGTCCAGAAATCTTTCAGTGTCAATTGCGGTTTGTGGTAGTAATTCAAACGCTCGTTCATCACCTCTTGTCGACCATCGCGCGTAATGTATCCCCAGTGTTGGTTAAAACGAACTCCGCGATCGTAGACCTGAGAAGAATCAATGGACAAGCCCATGTTCGTTGCATAATCGGAATCCCAATACTGAATACGTTGATTGAACGACCGCTGACCATGACGCTGAGGTGCCCCAAAAGCTGAAAACGAGATCAAGTGTTTATTTAATTTCTTTTGAACTTTTACATAGTAAAAAGCTCCCATTGTGTTGGTCCCGTAAACCCATCCATTTCCTTGTTTGTACGAACCGGAAAAAGTAACCCCCCAACCTTTTTTCGTCAATCCGGAATTGTAGGTCAAAGACGTTCTGAAAAAATCACCGGTTCCGTATTCTTGTTTGAAAGTAATTCCTTTTCGACTTCCGATACCGGCGGTAACGATATTCAATGATCCCCCAACAGATGGCATCGACAACTTTGTCGCACCCAAACCACGTTGTACTTGGATCTGATTCGTAATTGCGTCCAAACCAAACCAGTTCGACCAATAAACAGCACCGTTCTCCATGTCGTTCACCGGAACCCCATCGATCAACACCCCGACATTTCGCTGATCAAAACCACGAACAACGATACGAGCATCTCCATCTCCACCTCCGGTTTGGGTCGCAAAAACCCCCGGAGTAGCATTCAACAACATGGGCAGGTCGCGCGAACCCAATTCTTCGTTGATCTTAACTGCATCGATCTTCGTTAAAGCGATTGGTGTTTTTCTATCAATCGCGATATTGGCAATGACACGGATCTCCTCGATTTCGGTGGAACCACCTAGGCGCGGTTGAACATTCACTTCCGGTTTGTCAACCACCACATCCATCACCAAGGTGTCGAATTCGGTGGAAGTCACCTGCATTTTGTATTTGCCGTACGGTACATTTTCGAAAGAAAAATTCCCTTCATCATCCGTTACCGCACGGAAAGTCCCCAGATTGATATAACAGCCAATTACGGCTTATTCGTTCAATTTGTCTTTGATAGTTCCAGTAACTTTTCCTTGCTGAGCAAACAAGGTTACAGGCAACAAAAAGAACAGAAATAACAAGTTTTTCATCTTGAATCACAAAAAAAAGAGGTCAGTAAACCTGACCTCTCAATACTGTATAGACTTATTTAACTACTACGCGTTTAGCGGTAATAGATCCATCCGCATTCACAAAACGCAAGATGTAAACTCCTTTATCTTGTCCTAATCTTACTGTCATGGTAGCGTTTGTATTATTCGTGTATTTCGCTACGGTCTGACCCAAAGCGTTCACCACCAAAATTTCTTTAACGCTAGACACTCCCTTAACCGTTACCACACCTTCGGAAGTTGGGTTCGGGTATACAAACAATTCTTCTTGTTCTAAAGAACCAGCTGAAAGCGTGTTACAGTCACACGTGTGTTCACCTAAAGAGAACCAGTTTCCAAAAAGGATTGGGTTTCCGCTTCCACCAGAGATCGTATCGCCATTTCCGTCAAGCAAATAAGTTACAGCCGGAATGGTATCCCACTCACCTAGTGGATTGAAGAATGAAGGGTTTGCAACCACTCCTTTCAAAACGTTTGGCTTGCGGATCATCGAGTGATCAACTGTTGCCAAAACACCAACTCCTGTATTGTGCGGGAAACCAGTAGCCCAACCACCATCGTTGTTCGCTGTTGAACCACTTGAGTTAGCCGGATTCTCACCAATTTTTCCAAATACATCAATAATTTGGAAACCAGGAACGTTTGTTGGATTGATCACCGTTGTAGCAGTCAAACCTGTCAAGTTACCTTTTGCCAACAAGATCGCGTCATTTCCGTTCCAGTAGAAAGCGTTTGACGTATTGTACACCGGAGAAAAGAATCCGTCAGCACGTGCTTGCAGAGAATCCCAAATTGGAGCTTCTTGCCCTTGTCCGTTCGGATCTAATTTTTCCAAAACAGCTACGAACACATCTTTCGCTGCTACGGTACCCGAAAGTTGAACCGAATTCGCCACCGTTGCAGTAGCAGAACCGTTTGAATAACGGGCAACAAAATATTCACTCAAGTTTACAGAAGCATTTGTCGGATTGTAGATCTCCAACGCTTTGTTGTTCGACCATCCTTCAACATACTCTGAAATAAAAATCTTGGAACAATCCTGGCCATAAGCAAATGAAGCCATCATTCCACATACAAGTAACGCTTTTTTCATACTGAAAGGGTTATTAAGAAATTGTGTGTACTAATTGAACCAGGTAATGAAAACTCCCGCTTGTCTTTTTGACAAGTTAAGAACACCTTTCTGGCGAAAAATGCACTGTTCGGAAGGATCGTCATACGTTTTATTTCATCAATCTTCTGGTTTTATTTCTTCATGGTTTCAGTCTGTTTTTCACAGCATCAAGGAGAACATGAAGAAACTTGGTGCAAATGTAAGACAAAATCACCCTTCATTCATTACAGAATTGTTAACATTCCTAGAAGGTTTTTCACCACAATTCGCTTGTTTACAGTACAAAATCGATTTTGCACACGTGAAAAATTACATTTATAACGAATAGTGAAAAATCGAACAAATTGCGGCATGGGTTTTTCATTATTTTTGTTTCAAACACAAAACGCCATGAAAATTTTCAGCATTTTCCTTTTTATCCTTGCCACTTACACTGGTTTTTCACAAGATCTGACCGTAGAGCGTATCTGGAAGAATTACGAATTCACATCCAAACGCATCGAGGGCTTCAATTCCTTGCCGGATGGAGAACATTTTACCAAGATCGTGGAGGTGGCTGGTAGACAATCCCTGCAAAAGTTTGCTTTCAAAAAATTGAACGGGAAAGGCAGCGAATTGATCGACCTCTCCGCCATTCAATTTGAAGGAAAAGAGCTCCCGATAGGTGACATCACCCTAAGTAAGTCAGGAAAACTGGCGATTATTATGCATACCATCACCCCGATCTATCGCCGAAGTTACAATGCTCAGATTTTTGTGTACAATCTAGAAACCAAACAAGTCATTCCCCTACCCGGAACTGCGCCAAAAACGCTTCCCACCTTTTCCCCGGACGAACGCCTTTTAGCTTATGTTTCAGAAAACAATTTGTATGTACTGGACATCGCTACCGGAAAAACAAAAGCGCTAACTACTGATGGAAAGATCAATGAGATCATCAATGGTACCACCGATTGGGTGTATGAAGAAGAATTTGCCATTACGCAAGGTTTTGGCTGGGCGCCTGATTCGAAACACCTCGCCTTCTTGCGCTTCGACGAATCCAAAGTACGCGAATTCCAAATGGCGATGTACGGAAATTTGTACCCGGAACAATACACCTTTAAATACCCAAAAGCAGGCGAAGACAATTCCAAAGTGACCATGCACATCGTAAACACGGAATCCGGAGCAAAAAAGCAAGTTGACCTCGGAACATACGAATACATCCCGCGTTTTCAATGGTCGCCAGTAAACAATGAATTGATCGTATTGACCTTGAACCGCCATCAAAACGACTTGAAATACTTCTTGGTGAAAAATCCGGAAGCACCGGTGGCAACTGTTTTTTTCAATGAAAAGAACGAAACGTTTGTTGAGATCGACAATAATTTATTGGTTTTGAATGATGGAAAATCCTTGATCCGCACCTCCGAAGTAAGCGGTTACAATCATTTATATCAATTGTTTTTCGATGGCAAACAGCAGGCTATTACACGCGGAAACTGGGATGTCATTGAATTGTACGGTATTCAGGAGAAAACAAACACCGTATTTTATGCGTCCGCAGAGAACGGAGCGATCTATCGCACGCTCTACTCCATTTCATTAAACGGTTCCAACAAGAAAGCCTTATCGGAGCTAACCGGATCACATCATGCTGAATTTGCACAAGGATTCAATTATTTCGTCCGCACCTCATCCTCAGCGAATAAGCCGGAAACTTACGCTCTTTGTGATAAAACAGGAAAACTCCTACAATTATTGGAGGACAATACCGTCTTAGTTCAAAAACTGAGCAAATTGAATCTGAGCACCAAGGAATTTATCAAAGTTCCGGGAGCAGCAGGAGAATTGAATGCCTGGATCATGAAGCCGACCAATTTCGACCCGAACAAAAAATATCCGGTTTTTTTCAATGTTTACTGCGGTCCGGGCTCGAATACCGTTTCGGATGAGTTCGAAGGTTTGAATTATATGTATCACCAATTATTATGTCAAAAAGGGTACGTGGTTCTTTCAGTTGACCCACGAGGCACCATGTACCGCGGAGAAGCATTTAAAAAGAGTACCTACAAACAATTGGGTAAATTGGAAACGGAAGATCTGATCGCCGTTGCAAAACACGTGCAAACCTGGAACTACGTTGATCCGGCGCGCATTGGGATCCAAGGCTGGAGTTACGGCGGATTTATGACAGCTTTGGCCATGACAAAAGGAGCAGATGTTTTCAAAACCGGTATTTCAATTGCGCCGGTGACCAATTGGAGATACTACGACAACATTTACACGGAACGCTACATGCAACTTCCACAAGAAAACGCATCCGGATACGATGATAATTCACCGGTGAACCACGTTTCAAAGTTGAAAGGCAATTTATTGTTGATCCACGGCTCTGCGGATGACAACGTACATTATCAAAACGCCATGGAGTTGATCACGGCACTTGTAAAAGCCAACAAGCAATTCGACATGTTCATTTACCCGAACAAGAATCACGGTATCTACGGTGGGAATACACGCAATCACTTGTTTAACATGATGTTGGATTACACCTTGAAAAATTTATAAGTCGATTGAATAGCTTTCAAACTATGCTAAAAAAATACCTAGGTAAACGATTGGTTTTGGACACATTTGCAATAGCAAAAAAAAAAATGCAAAACGGATACCTTGTTTAATTATTTCTTTAGTAATTTTAGTCCGACGATAAAAAAAGCTATTAAATATTACACAGCCTCATGAGCGAAATTGCGAAAATAGAATTAGATGGGAAGGTATATGAGTTCCCGGTAATTGAAGGTACAGAGAACGAAAAGGCAATCGACATCACAAAACTGCGTCAGGTAACCGGATACATTACATTGGATTCTGGATACAAGAACACGGGGGCTACGATGAGTGCCATTACTTTCCTTGATGGTGAGGAAGGAATTTTGCGTTACCGTGGATATCCGATCGAACAATTGGCTGAAAAAGCGACTTTCTTGGAAGTTGCCTACTTGTTGATCTACGGCGAATTGCCTACGCAAGCTCAATTGGATGATTTCACCACGAACATCACCAAACACACCTTGGTTCATGAGGATATGAAGCAATTCTTTGAAGCATACCCGGCACAAGCACATCCGATGGGCGTATTGTCGTCAATGGTATGTTCCCTGTCTACCTTCTATCCAGAGTCTTTGGACCCGAACAGAAGTGCCGACAAAAAGAACATGACGATCTTGCGTTTGTTGGCGAAATTGCCAACATTGGCTGCTTGGTCTTACAAGAACTCGATGCGTCACCCATTCATGTACCCGAAGAATGATTACGATTACTGTAAGAATTTCTTGCACATGATGTTTGCCATGCCAACTGAAAATTACGATATCGATCCGGTTGTCGTGGATGCATTGAACAAACTATTGATCTTACACGCTGATCACGAACAAAACTGTTCTACTTCTACAGTGCGCATCGTAGGTTCCTCTCAAGCCAATTTGTACGCTACCATTTCTGCTGGAATCTCAGCGTTGTGGGGTCCACTTCATGGTGGAGCGAACCAAGCGGTGATCGAAATGTTGGAAAAGATCCACAACGACGGTGGAGATGTTGACAAGTGGGTTGCAAAAGCGAAGGATAAAGACGATCCATTCCGTTTGATGGGCTTCGGACATCGCGTGTATAAAAATTTCGATCCGCGCGCAACGATCATTAAAAAAGCATGCGACGATGTATTGGAAAAATTGAACATCAATGATCCGTTACTAGATATCGCGAAAAAATTGGAGAAATATGCCTTGGAAGATGAGTACTTCAAAGCGCGAAACTTGTATCCGAATGTTGATTTCTACTCCGGTATCATCTACAAAGCATTGGGTATCCCAACAGAGATGTTCACTGTCATGTTCGCTATTGGTCGCCTTCCTGGATGGATCGCTCAGTGGAAAGAAATGACAGAAACTGGGGAACCGATCGGTCGACCACGTCAGATCTATACAGGAGC
>CAYRVL010000006.1:0-9375 GCA_964427665.1 uncultured Fluviicola sp.
GAGGTTGCTCCGCAACTTACGCGCATACCGTCCAGTGATTTATTCATCTTATCGATCACTATTTTCGCTTGTTCTCGCGTCAGGTAAGTCCCCGCCAAGACATTCAATTCACTTTTCAATTGCTGGATTACCGTAGCAGTGCGCATCGCGCTCAGGTAATCGTTTCCGGAAAGTCCGTATTTCTGCATCGTTCCGGCAATACTGGGATTGGATGGTTTCAAATTGGTTTTCACCGGATCAGTATAGGTGTTAACTTGGATCAAGACACCCCGATTGAGATCGATCGCTACACGTGTACTGCGCAGTCGCACCATGCTACTGTCCAAACGGTCAACGCGGTATGCATCCCACTCACTGCGATTGTTCGCGCGAACTGTTTGCACGCCATTCCATTCACCTACGCCTTGACCCCGACCAATGGCCTCGATTTTGATTTTTTTGTCGAGTAATGCTTCGAAAAATAAGCGCACGGCAACACTGTCCTTTTCTGTCAACAGCTGATTAGGTAATGCCCATGAATTCGGTGCAAAAGCATCATTTAACTCCAATTGCAAACGCGCATCGAAACCGGGCTTGGCATCGATGAGGTTCACGTGTAGCATTACCTCGTCGGCTTCGTTGGACAAAGGTCCATTGGGAATGGCGATCAAGCGCACTTCAAATGGAGTTTTTAAAGTGTCCGCTCGGAATGTGAACTCTTGCGTGTACAAATCGAAGGTTGATGAATCCTGAAAGGTATATAAACCGTCTTTTTCAGTGTACGTAGCCCAATTGGTACCCATGGCCGTTCTGTAAGAATCCAATCGGCGTTGGTAGATCGCCATGAGGTCGATAGCTGCTTGTTTTTCTTTCTCAAGGTCTTTAATCAGCTTTTCGTAGAATTCGAATTCTCCCATGAGATCTACGATCGTTGTTTGCTTTTTACGACGTTTTTGCTTGTCTGAATATGTTTTTGGCTGGGCCTTGTACTCTGATCCCGGGTTTTTAGCAGCTGCTTTTCGTGCTTTTTTAACGGATCGAGGAGCTTTGTTACTTGTAGTTAAAGTACCTTGGGTGATGTCCGAATAGCTTTTTTCGTTCTTCTGGATTCGTAATTCAACGTCATCTTTCTTTTCCTTAGCGTCACTGATCTGCCAGTCATAGCCTTTTTTGCCGTAGATCTTTTCGTAGAGTTTGCCGATTTTGTCGTGTTCCAATTCATTGATCACGGATTGAAACGTTTTTCCATCTGAAAAGGTAGAATCCGGCGATAAGAAACGTGTTTCTCCTGAGCCGAACAGGTGATAGGTGATCCCGTTGCGTTCAATCACCACGGTCGTTTGTTTTTTGCTATTGTAACCCCAAACATCGAAGTGCAGCTGGGTCAATTTATTCTCTCCAACCGTCATGAAATCCAAGCTAGGCATCATGACTGGCTCTAAGATCGTTTTGTTGCGCTTCTCCTTTTCCTTCAATTTCGGTTCATACGGAAAGAGTCCGACGGCTTTGGGCAGACCTTTGTTCCAGCGACCGTTTTCATCTTTCTCTCGCTCGTTCAGCAATCCGGAAGTTTCTGAACCATCTCCTGCTGCGATCAATGCATTTTTAAATATTTCCGCTTCTCCACCTAATGCCAAATAAATCTCGAAACAGCGGTCTTGAACGTATTCTACGATGGCTCCATTCAGGGCGTTGATGGTATTCAATTGATCCTCATCCGTCAGAAAGTTCATGGTGGCTAAGAGCGATGCCTTGTCTTCGAAACTTAAACTTGGATTCAACAGATTCAGCATTTTCTTGTGTGGTTTCGCTTCACCGTTTTGAGATTTCAACGCATTCGGTGGAAGTTTGGCTAAGAGCAGTCCTTCAAAGCGGTTGTATTGCTCCTGATAGCGTTCCAGATCTTTATCGGATTGACGGGCAGCAAGCAATACCTTGTTTAATTCCCATAGTGCCATTTTATTGGCTGCTTCGGCAATGATTCCTTTCGGACTTTTTCCAATCTCTGATGTGCGTATGAACAGACTTTCCGGAGTGTTGATAATGATCTGTTCGATGGAATCGTAATTGAGCTCTTTATTCATGAATCGAACTACGGGACCTTTGTATTCGAAATAACGACCAATGCTGTTGTCCAAGATCGGGCTTTTCTTCACGATGTGAAATAAGTAAGCGCGCTCTTCTGCGGTTAATTCAACAGCTCCTTGAGCAAAACTGCGCGTCGAGCAAAGGATTAATAGCAACACCAGGTAGCTGTATTTCATACGGATCAATTTAAGGTTTCAAATATCACAAAAAAATGCAGGATATTTTTATCGTTACAGGATGTCCAACAAAAAACCCGATCTACAAAAGCAAATCGGGTTTTCTGATTGGTTATGGATCAATTATTCAACAACCAAACGTTGTGTTTTCTTTCCATTAGCAGTTTGCACGTTGATCACGTACATACCAGCGTTCAATTCATCGATCGAGAAGTTTGTAGTTCCAGCCGGAGCATCAACTAAACGAACAACTTTACCTTGCATATCGGTGATGCTTACCGTTGCGTTTTCAGTCAAACCATTGATGTTCAAAACATCTTTAGCCGGGTTAGGGTAAAGTGTTACACCCGCCAATTCTTCTGTAGAGATTGCCAAGAAATTGTCCGGTTCAACAGAGCTCAATACCAAACGCAATGCCTGTGGTGTTCCACCCAAGTTGATCACCAAATTCGTGTGAATGAACAATGGCAATGAATTGTTTGCCAAATCGTAATATTCATATTGGTCGCGCACCATGGTGATCACTCCCAAGACTCCGGTATTGACATACAGCGAATCGTGAATCTTGTAGCGCAATACGTTCGTGAATTGCGTAGTTGCATTCAAACGCAATGTCCCCTGTCCATCTACGGCAGTTTCAGCTGAACCTGTGCATGGGAAACTACCTATATTTGCACTTGCTGTTCCGGCAACGGCATCTACCAAGTTGTTTCCAAGCGCGTATGGGTAGTTCATCAATAATTCATCGTTGGTGTTCAACTTCACGTTCACCACTCCAAATGTAGGTTCTTCAAAACTGAATCCTTGAGAATTACGTGAAGTGGCTGAAGATGTCAAATAAGACGTTATGAATCCGGGGATTGCCATGGCTTTTGTCGAGCTTGCATAGTTTGATCCTTCAGGTGTAGCGTTCGGAGCCAACACTTCCAAAACTTTCGTTGCGCCGCTTACTCCTTCGATGCCACTGTAATCCCAGGTAACACCCGAACCTGTAGTTCCGGCATAATCCGTCACAAAGGAGTCACAAACATACATGAGTTGCGTAGAGCCCAATGCCGGCTCGTTCGCTTGTGTGAATTGTGCCATGGCAGCACCGCTTAGTAGGATTGAGGTAAATAGTAATGTTTTTTTCATAGCTTAATTTTTAGCGTTCAAACTTACCGATTTTTCGATGAAGACCCAAACTTCTTTGGACGAACGGTTGTGAATGACCGAAAAATGGTTTTTCTAAAGAATGAACTTTTTAGCAAATGGTTGGAAATACTTTTGAATTTTCACACAAAGTTCGAGCGGGGTTAGAATTTGTTATTTTTGCTATCCAACGTAAAGCTAGACTCATGAACCAACTGTTTCGCAAGAAGACCGTTCAGGATATTTTGAAAGCGTCCGAGGCCGGTGCTGCCGATGGACACGAAAGTCTGGGTAAGCATTTGAAAGTGCGCGATCTGGCAGCTTTCGGGATCGCGGCCATTATTGGCGCCGGGATTTTCTCCACGATCGGTGAAGCTTCTGCTAATGGCGGTCCAGCTGTTATTTTCTTATTCCTGTTTACAGCCATAGCGTGTGGTTTTGCAGCGTTTGCCTATGCGGAATTTGCATCCATGGTTCCTGTGGCCGGATCGGCATACACATATTCGTATGTTGCTTTTGGAGAAATCATTGCCTGGATCATCGGTTGGTCCTTGATCATGGAGTATGCCATAGGAAATATTACCGTTGCAATTAGTTGGAGTGATTATTTTACGGGCATGCTGGAAGGTTTGCATATACATCTTCCGCAGTGGATCCAGATGGATTTTCTTAGTGCGAAACACGGGTACGAAGATGCCATGTCATTGATGGCCGGTGGAAAATCTTTTGAAAATCTGGATGCCTCGCTTCAAGCGGCGCATACTGCTTGGACAACTGCACCGAATTTGTTTGGTCTGCACCTCGTTTTGGATATCCCTGCCTTATTTATCATTGTCTTCATTACCTGGTTGGTATACCGTGGTATGAAGGAAAGCCGCAATGCATCGAATGTGATGGTTGTGATCAAATTGGCAATTATCCTGTTGGTTATTGCGGTGGGAATTTTTTATGTAGATCCGAAAAATTGGAGTCCGTTTGCACCCAACGGCGTAGGCGGAATTTTGAAGGGAGTTTCTGCAGTTTTCTTTGCGTACATCGGGTTTGATGCCATTTCCACAACGGCTGAAGAATGTGAAAATCCACAGCGCGATCTGCCGCGTGGTATGATGTGGGCGATCATTATTTGCACGATCTTGTACATCATCATTGCGCTCGTCTTAACGGGAATGGTTTCCTATTCAGAATTGGCTGTTGGGGATCCGTTGGCGTATGTTTTCGAGAAGTTAGATCTGACTTGGATGTCTGGTATCATTGCCGTTTCGGCGGTGGTAGCCATGGCGTCAGTGTTACTTGTGTTTCAAATGGGGCAACCACGCATCTGGATGTCTATGAGTCGGGATGGGTTGCTTCCGAAGAAATTCGCGAAAGTGCACCCTAAGTACAAAACGCCTTCTTTTTCGACGATCGTTGTTGGCTTTGTGGTTGCGATACCTGCTTTGTTTATGAACCTGACTATGGTTACGGATCTATGTAGCATCGGAACCTTGTTCGCATTCGTACTGGTTTGTGGTGGTGTATTGGTGTTGCAAAATAAGACAGATATTCCTCGTGGAAAATTCAGAACGCCTTATATCAATGGTAAATATGTATTGCCAATTTTGGTGCTTGTTTCAATAGCAATCTTATTCGGTGCGTACAAGCAAGAAACGATGGATTTCCTGACGAATAAGCAGGAGTTGAAGTCCAACGAGGATCTTTTGTTGAGTCTAAATGCCAAACAAACTGTCCGTTTGAAAGAATATGTGATAACAAAAGATCAGAAAGGTTTCGAGGAAGTCGGAAAGGATTTAGATACCTATTATGCAGAAGTGGACGGTGAGATCATGAAGGCTGATGTGTTAGCGGTTGGATTACCCGAAAAGTCTGCTTACAATTCCGGATTCTCACATTTCGCACACAAAATTCCGACCTGGATCTTTCTGTTGTTTACGGTTTTCATCACGTTCGTGACTGTCCGCAAGAATTTGTCACTAATTCCGTTGCTCGGTTTACTTTCGTGCTTGTATATGATGAGTCAAGTGGAGTTGCGCAACTGGATCGCATTTGTGATTTGGCTGGGAGTAGGATTAGTGATTTATTTCGCCTACAGTCGTCGCCACTCGAAATTGAATGCTGTAAGTAATTCGTCGTTAAAATAATTCAATGGATGTGTTGAATGGCGCTGAATTGTATGAAAACGAATTTATATTCCTTTCTAGTATTTTTTCATTCGCATTTTTCCATTCTCATTTTTCCATTATAACTGTATCTTTGCAACCCAATTAATGAGTCAATATCATGTTTGAAAATCTTACCGACAAGTTCGAACGCGCGTTCAAAGTATTAAAAGGTCAAGGTCAAATTACCGAGATCAACGTTGCTGAAACCTTGAAAGAAGTGCGTCGTGCGCTTTTGGATGCCGACGTTAACTTTAAAACTGCGAAGGATTTCACAACCCGCGTCAAAGAGAAGGCGATGGGTCAGAATGTATTGACTGCCATTTCTCCAAGTCAATTGATGGTGAAGATCTGCCACGAAGAGTTGGTAGAATTGATGGGAGGTAACGAATCAGAGATCAATATCCAGGGAAATCCAGGGATTGTGCTGATGTCTGGTTTGCAAGGTTCTGGTAAAACTACTTTTTCCGGAAAACTGGCTTCTTACCTGAAAACCAAAAAGAATAAAAAGCCGTTGTTAGTTGCTTGCGACGTGTACCGTCCGGCAGCGATCGATCAGTTGAATGTTCTGGGTGAACAATTGGGTATCGAGGTCTTTTCGAATAAAGAGGAGAAAGATCCGGTTAAGATTGCAACGGAGGCCTTGAATTACGCGAAGAGTAAAGGATTTAATGTAGTTATCGTCGATACGGCTGGTCGATTGGCAGTTGATGAGGCGATGATGGACGAGATAGAGCGCGTTAAGAAAGCTTTGAATCCAACCGAAACCTTGTTTGTAGTGGATTCCATGACGGGTCAGGATGCGGTGAACACGGCGAAAGCGTTCAACGACCGCATTGATTTCGACGGGGTGGTATTGACCAAGTTGGATGGTGATACACGCGGTGGAGCTGCATTGACGATCAAATCCGTTGTTGACAAACCGATCAAGTTTGTCGGGACGGGTGAGAAAATGGATGCCTTGGATGTCTTCTATCCGAAGCGTATGGCCGACCGTATCCTGGGGATGGGTGACGTAATTTCCTTGGTAGAACGGGCTCAGGAGCAATTCAACGAGGAAGAAGCACGGAAATTACAAAAGCGTATTCAAAAGGATCAGTTCGATTTCAATGATTTCTTGGGTCAGATCCAACAGATCAAGAAAATGGGTAACGTAAAGGACTTGATGGGGATGATTCCGGGTATGGGAAAAGCCATGAAGGATGTCGATATTCAAGACGACGCTTTCAAACACATCGAAGCGATCATTTATTCCATGACGCCAAAAGAACGTGCCAATCCTTCATTGATCAATGGTTCACGCAAAAACCGCATTGCGAAAGGTTCAGGAACGAATATCGTGGAGGTGAATAAATTGCTGAAGCAATTCGACGATACCAAAAAGATGATGAAAATGATGAGCAATCCGAAGAACATGATGGGCATGATGAAACAAATGCGCAACATGAAAGGCGGAATGCCAGGTATGTAATGTCGTTTTGAAGTACCCCAAATCTTAATTTTCTGTACAATGCGTTATCTGTTGTTTATCTTGTTTTTTTTGACGCAGAACAGCCATGCGCAAACTCCTTGTTCGGGTATCGATCAACAAGTAGAGAAAACCATCCGAAGTGGTGTTACACCAAAGGTTGGGATACTAAAAGCAGATTTTTTCGCTTACAAGTTATGCGTTCAACAGACTGATACTGCGTTGTTCTTAAAGATCAAGTACTTTGATTTCATTTTAAAAGGAGATGGCTCGGCTTATGTCGCTATGCTGAATGACGAATATGTGATCCTAAACAAGGATTACAAAGTTGTGAAGACGGTAATACCCGAAAAAGGAAAGCAATCTACGGGACTAATGATATTTCCATTTACACATGGATTTGCACGCGTTAATGCAACGAATGAATATGTGATTGCTACCGACGGGAATCCTAGGCCGAATGTACTTGGAAAGGTCGTTTACCCAACGCAAAAGGGATTCTTTATTCAAGACACATCCAAAGTGTCACATTTTGTGCCCTTGACAGGACCCAAAGTAACATTTGGACCGGGATATTTGAGTACTTATTGGTTAGATGATCAACAATTCTTTTCATTGGTAAACAAGAAGGTTTTCTCAGTATTCGATGAAACTGGCAAGAAACGACATGCCGGAGCAAAAATGGTATTCCCGGTTACAGATTATCCATTTGTGGCTATCTATATGCCGAATGACAATCTACATCTGGAAAATAAAAGTGGGAAACAGATCTTCAATAAACCAGGAGTTACGAATTTGCAATGGGGAAAGTACGGTCTGTTATACCAACAGGAAAAGGATCAATACTATTTCAGTTTTGCCTCTCAAAAGGATTATAAATTAGTAGATACAATCGCCTACAGACCGTTTCAAGAGAATCTATTGTTGGTTACCAAAGGCGACTCAGTGGGATTTTCTGATCTGAATGGGGAATTGCAAACTACCATATCGTATGAATCTGGCTCTGATTGGAATTACAATGTTTTATTTTCAGGAGAAAGTGTTTTCATTTCAAGCGAGGGAAAGTTAAAACCAATGGCATGTACGCGTAAACAATACAATGAATCAATTGCTTTTGGAAAGAACTACAAATTATTCCAAGCGGATAAATTAAAATTGGTGAATAAAACTTCAGGGGATCTTTTTCCTTGGGCTTTTGATGTATACGCAGAAAACTGGAATGGGTGGAATAAATTAACAGATACGATTAGAAACCGATCGATAGTAGCACATAAGTACATCAGTAAACTTTTGGTTTATGAGAATGGCGTGTTCTCCGTAAGAGATACCTTGGATTTGAAAAAAGTAATTGGTCCGGAGATGGACACCCTTATCGTTCAAGGATTTGAACCTTATCGATACCAAGCCATTACTGGAAAATGGGGAATGGTGAATAGTGATCTAAAGGTGGTGTGTCCGGCAGAATTCGATAAAGTTTCCAGTTTGGGAGTATCTCGTTTCAAAGTAAGTAAATCGAATAAAGTAGGTGTCGCAAATTCTGAGGGAAAAATGTTGTTGCCAACGGAATTTGATGATGTATTATCGATGCAATCCCATTTTTACTTGGCCAAAAAAGGATCAGAAGTATTTGTTTATGATTGTTACGGTACTCTATTGTATGAAAAGGGTATAAAGTCGGCTGAAATCAAATTTGAAGATCAACAGTTGAAGCTTTTCTTATTGACTGCAGATAAACAGCATCAAGTAAAAGTAATTCCATACAACTAATGGCAGAATTACCGGACTTTGTAATCGAAGCAGAAGGTCCATTTTCAGAGGCCTTTCGTCAACTGAAAGTCCATAGTTTTTCAGAAGCTTGTCAATGGGTAAAGGATCTACCTTATGCTCGTAATTCAAATCGTGAGGATTTATTATTGGTTCTTCGTGAAAACCGTGGCACGTGTTCTTCAAAGCATGGACTACTTACTGCCTTAGCGGAAGAAAACGCCCGTCAGGATATTGAATTGATCGCTGGCTTTTTTCTTATGGGTCCAGAGACGCATCCAAAGTTGACAGATTTCTTTGCTGACAAGCCATATTCGGCTATTCCCGAGTGCCATTGCTACTTGCGTATTAAAGGTGAGCGTTTTGATTTTACAGGACCGGATGATCTTCAAACGCATATTGCGGGCAGATTTTTAAGGGAACAGCGGATCGAACCTCAGCAAGTAGGGAAGTGGAAACCAAAGATCCATTGGGAATACCTGAATAGTTGGTTGAAACGCAATCCGCAGATCGAGTTAACAGTTGATGAACTTTGGAAAGATCGGGAGCAGTGTATGCAGATTTTGGAGGGGGAGCAATGAGCGATTTCAACGAGGTAAAATTGCCTTTTTAC
>CAYRVL010000006.1:9475-11296 GCA_964427665.1 uncultured Fluviicola sp.
CAACGAGGTAAAATTGCCTTTTTACAAAAATGAACCAGCAACCATCCCGAAATTTTCAAAATTTACCCCATCTCACTTTCACCTCTGAAAATTTGAACGATTCAATTCCCAAGATTTCCCGTATTTTTAACACATGATGAAACTGTCACTAATTTTTCTTGGTCTGGTTTGCGGAACCGGACTTTTCGCTCAAGAGGCAATCGGTTATCAGTTGCCCCCAAAGGAAATTTTGGAGTTGGTTGATGTTGAACGTGCACCATCTGTTTTGATGGACAGCAAAAAACAAGTGCTCGTTTACGCCTACAGTCCCATGTATAAAACCATTGAAGAGGTTTCAGAAACTGAACTAAAATTAGCTGGACAACGCATCAATCCCGTAACAAACTGGGTGTCAGGAGCGCGCTACTTCACGCGGATCGAGATCCAGTTGAATCGCAATACAGCTCCGCAAAAGGTTTCCGGACTTCCAGCTGCTGCAAAATTGGTGAACATCAGCTGGTCGCCAAATGAACTGTACATCGCAGTTGGAAACATCGTTGCCGGTGGAGTGGAATTGTGGGTTGTGGATGTTCAGAAATTATCCGCGAAAAAGATCTCTGAACCGATCTTGAACGGGAATTTAGGTAGCGCATTTACTTGGTTTGCAGACAGCAAACGATTGTTGGTGCACACGCTTCCAGAAAAACCGAAATATGCCGACGTAGCAGTATCTGTACCTTCAGGTCCGTCAGTTTCTGTGAGTGATGGATCCAAAGGACAAAACCGTACTTATCCCGACTTGCTGAAAAGTAAATTGGACGAGCTAAATTTTGAATCGATGGCAAGTTCTGTCTTAATGATTTATGGAATCGACGGATCTGCCAAGCAATGGAAGGAACGTGGGATGTACGTGCGTGAAAGCTTTTCGCCGGATGGCAATTATGTTTTGTTGACCACACTTTCAAAGCCGTTCAGTTATGCTGTTCCGTGGTCACGCTTTGGAATGAAAACAGAGATCTATGACCTAACAGGGAAATTGATCCAAGTTGTTGAAGATCGTCCGGTATTGGATAAATTGCCAAAAGGTTTCATGGCTGTTGAAGCAAATAAACGTTCGATCTCTTGGAGAAACGATGAAGCGGCAACCTTGACCTATGTTGTTGCCCTGGATGGAGGCGATCCCGAACAAAAAGTGGAGTTTCGCGACGAATTGTTCCAATGGAAAGCACCGTTTGCCACTGGAAGTGCTCAAAGTTTACTGAAAACATCACAACGTTATGGCGGCGTTCTTTGGGGCAATGCGCAGACCTGCATCGTATACGATTCCTGGTACAATACCCGCAATGAAAAAACGTATTTGTTTGATCCGTCAAGTCCGTCGAAAGGATTAACGATCTTGTTCGACCGTAATTCTCAGGATGAGTACAGTAACCCTGGAAATTTCGAAACTACTAAGAATGCTTTCAATCGCTACGTCTTACAATTGGATGGTGTCAACACGTATTTGATTGGTGATGGTTATACGGAAAAAGGTCAATTTCCCTTTGTGAATCAATTCAACCTGCAAACAAAGGCAACGAAAACGATCTACCGTTCTACGTTTACGAATAAATTGGAAAATATTAGCGGGATCATCGACCTGAAAAAAGGCGAATTATTGGTGCGTATCGAAGCACCAACGGAGTATCCGAACTATTATATCCGTAAGATCGGTTCGAAAGCAGCTCCAGTCGCGATCACATCTTTTAAAAATCCATTTGCAGCCATGAATGGGGTTTCCAAACAAGTGATCACCTACAAGCGTCCGGATGGAGTGGAGTTGAGCGCGACCTTGTACTTGCC
>CAYRVL010000006.1:11396-18236 GCA_964427665.1 uncultured Fluviicola sp.
ACGCATTCGGATCTATTTGCTGCCGGAATTGCACGGAGTGGAGCTTACAACCGCACGCTGACACCCTTCGGATTCCAGGGTGAAGAACGAAACTATTGGGAAGCAATGGAAACATATAACGCCATGTCACCGTTCAATTATGTGCAGAAAATGAAAACTCCAATGTTGCTGGTACACGGCGAAAATGACAACAATTCTGGGACCTTCCCGATTCAAAGTGAACGTTATTTCCAAGCTTTGAAAGGATTTGGTGCTCCGGTACGCTATGTCGTACTGCCAAAGGAAAGCCATGGGTATGCTGCGCGCGAATCCATTTTGCATTTGTTGTGGGAACAAGATCAGTGGCTGGAGAAGTATGTAAAGAATCGCAAACTCTAATTCGTCAACCAAAATCAACAATGAATGTTCAGGTCGAACTGACCAGGAATAACTGGTTGTGTTCTACGGACGAGGATTAATTGGTAACAGATTTATTTTTTTACCGAAATACGATTGATGTCGGCCACTATGAATGAAACGAATCGGCATTTACAAGTTTCAGAATGCAGTTCTTCCAGTAAGTTCGGGATTGATTCTGTTTTTTTTTGGAGCGATGAAAAATAGGTGGAATTGAAGTTTTTTTTGTGATTTGGAAAGGACAGATTTTAAAACTCCACCTTACTCACATTCAGATCTACGCGTGTATCTATTCCGGGAAGTTTTCCGGTTTCTGAAAATTGCCAGTGCAACACCTGAGGATCGAGCATGTATTCGGGTTCACGACTGTAAGCAGCCAACCAAAATTGATAGCCATCCATTTTGCCGCGGAACTTGGTTTCGTAATAGTGCAAGGAAGTGTAGATGATCGGTTTCATGCCGCTGCGTTTTTGCACCGCTTCACACCACAATTTTACCTTGTCGATTAGATCTTCATCCGAAAATCCTTCTTCTTCTACATCCAAAACCGGCGGTAGATCTATCGATCTTACCTTCCAGTGAGCTAAAAAGTGCTCGGCTTGCGGCAATGGGGGAGTCTTCGGATTCAAATAATGGTAAGCGCCGTTCAAAATTCCGGCATTGTTCAGATAATCGCGGTTGCGTTTCCACTGTGTGTCCAGATGATCAGATCCCTCGGTTGCTTTGCAATACACAAAATCCAAAATGGTATCAAAACCTTGTTCGTGTAACAAATAATCCCAATCGATCTCCCCTTGATGGTGCGAAACATCGATCCCGACCGATTTGTAACCTTTCGGAACCACTTCGTAGAAATGCGAGGCTTTTTGCACTGTAGTCTCCGCTTTGTACCAAAACGCAAAGAAACCAAGAATGCCCACCGGTAGCAAAAGCAAGAAGAGCCAGATCGATTTGCCTTTCTTTCCTTTCTTGGTGCGTTTTGCCGGAGCTCGTTTGGTTTTGCGTTTAGCCATGTGCGAAAATATCAAACGGCGCACCTGAGCGCGCCGTTTGGAATGTATGTATGTTACTTATTTTTTGAAGTTCGGAGCGACGATCAGATCTTTCGTTCCATGACCCCAAGAGTAGAATCCTTCTCCAGTTTTCACCCCCTTTTTACCAGCAGTTACCATGTTCACCAATAGCGGACACGGAGCGTACTTCGGATTCCCGAAACCATCGTGCAATACTTCCAAGATTGCCAAACAAACGTCCAATCCAATGAAATCCGCTAATTGCAAAGGTCCCATTGGATGTGCCATGCCTAATTTCATTACGGTATCGATCTCTTCCACGCCAGCTACGCCTTCATACAAAGTGTAGATCGCTTCGTTGATCATCGGCATCAAAATGCGGTTTGCCACGAATCCCGGATAATCATTCACTTCAACCGGAACTTTTTTCAAGTTGCGCGAGATCTCCATGATCAAATTGGTTACTTCATCCGTTGTCGAATATCCGCGGATGATCTCCACTAATTTCATCACAGGCACCGGGTTCATGAAGTGCATACCGATCACTTTTTCCGGTCGGTTCGTAACCGATGCAATTTTTGTGATCGAAATGGAAGAAGTATTGGACGCCAAGATCACGTTGTCCGGTGTCAACGCATCCAATTGCTTGAAAATGTTCAGTTTCAGGTCCACGTTTTCTGTAGCCGCCTCAACAACCAACTCAACACCTTTTACACCTTCTTCCATGGAAGTAAATGTGGTGATGTTTGCCAAGGTTTCTGCTTTGTCGGCCTCGGTGATCGCTTCTTTCGCAACTTGACGATCCAAGTTTTTTGCGATAGTTGCCACGCCTTTGTCTAAGGAAGCTTGACTAATATCGATCAATGAAACGTTATATCCGAATTGTGCAAAGGTGTGAGCGATTCCATTTCCCATCGTTCCAGCACCAATAACTGCTACATTTTTCATGCTCATAATTTTTTTGAGTCACGAAAATACGAACTATTGTGCTATGCAGAAAGGGAGGCCTTCTGAATTTTATGCTTTGTGTCCAAAATGTTCCAGGACCTTTTGGGCTTCCTCCGCTTTTTGAGTTCCCAACATGATCTTGCGGCCATCTTTGGTTACCAAATAGATTCCTGTTCTTCCGGAAACGTTTAAGAGTATGTCTTTGCTGTCAAAACCGCGAAACCGCAAGCCCCAGCCACCATAATCACGCAACGGTCGATAGGTTTTTACCTCCACGGTTTGAATCTCGGACCAAGCGATGGTTCGCTCTTTTCGGTGTACGGGTTTGTATTGGTAATGCACGCCTGTTGCATCGATTCGGGAATGGAGTGAAAGGGTGACAAAGAAAACGCTGAGCAAAAAGCCAATCGACGACCCGATGACCGCACCGACGATATCGGTTTCTATACCTTGGAAATAAACGATCCAAGGAAGTGCCACTAAACTGATTAGAAACAAGAGTAAGATCAGCATCCAGCCACGCGTGTAGGTTTGTTTTTCTGTAAAAATCATCGCGTTTTTTTGAAAGACCAATATACCTAAAAATTCCGAAAATCGCGTGTGAAAAATGGATAGATTTGCTCCGTGCCAACAATCCGTTCCTTGCTGAAAAGTGGTCGATTTTTTCAGTTGGATAATCCTGTGCAAGAATGAGCTTTTGTCAATTGCTTTCCTTAAATTCGCAGACTTAAACATTCGAAGAATGATTCAATTATCCGATCGTATTTTGGCAATGGAGGAATCAGCCACGCTGGCCATGTCACGTAAAAGTCGCGAATTGAGAGCGCAAGGTAAAGACATTATTTCACTCAGCTTGGGTGAACCGGATTTTCATACACCAGAGTTTATCAAAAAAGCTGCTGTAGAGGCCATGGAACAAAATTACACCATGTACACGCCTGTTCCCGGTTACGATGATCTGCGCGATGCGATCGCTCATAAATTCAACAGAGATAATCACATTCCCTACAAGCGCGAGAATATCGTGGTTTCTACCGGAGCAAAACAGTCGATTGCCAATTTGGTAATGGCGGTGATCAATCCGGGTGATGAGGTGATCATTCCCGCTCCTTACTGGGTTTCGTATGCCGAAATCGTAAAAGTAGCAGGTGGTATTCCGGTTGTAGTTCCAACAACGATCGAATCGGATTTCAAATTCACGCCGGAACAGTTCAAAGCGGCGATCACACCGAAGTCGAAAATGATGATGTTCTCGTCGCCGTGTAATCCAACAGGAACGGTGTATACCAAAGAGGAGTTGCGTGCCTTGGCCGATGTGGTTAAAGCAAATCCGCAAATCCTGGTTATGTCGGATGAGATCTACGAGCACATTAATTTTATGGGACATCACCATTCATTGGCGCAGTTCGAAGATGTTTTCAATCAAGTGGTAACGGTGAACGGTGTTTCCAAAGCGTGGGCTATGACTGGTTGGCGTGTTGGATATATTGGTGCTCCGAAGGAGATCGCAGATGCATGTAACAAGATTCAGGGACAATTTACTTCCGGAACGAATTCGATTGCTCAGCGCGCTACGATCGCAGCTGTGAATGCGGATCCTGCGGTGCTGAAAGATATGGTGCAAGCCTTTGAAAGACGCCGCGAATTGGTGTTGAAAGCATTGAACGAAATGCCGGGAGTGAAATGCAACCGTCCGGGTGGAGCGTTTTACGTGTTCCCGGATATTTCAAGTTTCTTTGGTAAAAAAGCCGGAGATAAAGTGATCACAAGCGCGGAAGATCTGTGTATGTATTTGTTGGACAAAGGAGTGGCGCTGGTTTCCGGTGAGGCTTTCGGTGATCCGAATTGCATGCGTATTTCGTATGCGGCATCTGAAGAAACCTTAACAGAGGCAATGAAACGCGTGAAATCTGCTTTAGCTGAGTTGGCATGACAATACACGAGTTATTAGCTGAATTTCGCACCAAACGCATTTTGGTGGTCGGTGATGTGATGATCGATGCCTACTTGCTAGGAAAAGTCAATCGCGTTAGTCCCGAAGCACCCGTTCCGATCGTCAGCTTGGAAAAACAAGAACAACGTTTGGGTGGTGCTGCCAATGTAGCCTTGAACCTCTTGTCTTTGGGCGCAACGCCGATATTATGTTCTGTTGTTGGATCCGATAAGGAAGGCCGACAATTGAAAGAATTGATGACGGAACAACACATGCCGGTAAGCGGGATCTTGCAAAGCGATGATCGGGTCACTACCGTGAAAACACGTGTCATCGGAAATCACCAACATTTATTGCGTATTGACGCGGAGGATACGCATCCATTGACCCAAGCTGAAGCGGTGGCGTTTTTATCGACCGTGGAACGCGTTCTGGAAACCGAACAAGTAGATGCCATTATTTTTGAGGACTATAACAAAGGAGTTTTAACGCCGGAAGTCATCCAAGGCATCATTGCGATGGCTGCTCAACGCGAAATTCCTACCACGGTGGATCCGAAAAAAGACAACTTCCTGGCATACAAAGGTGTTACCTTGTTCAAACCCAATTTGAAGGAGTTGCGTGAAGGCGTTGGGATTTCCTGCACTTTCCAAAAACGCGAATTGTTCGACGAGGCAGTTGCTATTTTGGAACGCGAATTAGGGAATAAGATAACCTTCGTGACACTTTCGGAACACGGGGTGTTCATCAAAGAAAAAAACAAACAACATCACGCTCCGGCACACATTCGAAACATTGCGGATGTGAGTGGAGCAGGAGATACCGTGATCAGTTTGGCAACCTTGTGTCTAGCCGCCGAACGCAGTATTGAAACGATCGCTGAACTTTCAAATCTGGCCGGTGGTCTGGTTTGTGAAAAAAGCGGTGTGGTAACCATCGAACCGGATCAATTGATCCAGGAATGCGAAGGAAAGAACTGGGAATAATAAAAAGCCGGAAAGCGCCTTAAACAAACAAGGGCTTCCATACGTTGACGAAACATGGAACGAAAAGAAGTAAAACCCTACGGGAATCAGGATAAATCTAAAAAGCAGGAGGTTGCTGAGATGTTTAACAATATCTCCGGTAAATACGACTTCCTGAACCATTTTTTATCGGTTGGGATCGACCGTATCTGGCGCAAGAAAGCGATTGCCATGCTCAAAGAGATCCAGCCAAAACGCATTCTCGACCTAGCAACCGGAACGGGAGACTTTGCTATTGCCAGTTTGAAATTGCAGCCACAAGAAGTGGTTGGAATGGATATTTCTGAAGGAATGCTCGACGTAGGTCGAAAGAAAATGAAGGATCGTGGATTTGACAAGATCATCTCCATGCGTCTGGGAGATTCTGAGGATCTACCTTTTGAAGATAATTATTTCGATGCGCTAACGGTTGGATTTGGCGTGCGCAACTACGAAAATCTGGAAAAAGGATTGGCCGAAATGCTCCGTGTAGTGCGTCCCGGAGGAAAATTGATCATTTTGGAGTTCTCGAAACCTAAGAAATTTCCAGTGAAACAATATTATGCGTTCCATTCTAAATACATCATTCCCTTCTTTGGTAAACGCATTTCTAAGGATGATAAAGCGTATGCCTATTTGCCGGAATCTGTTGCGGCTTTCCCGGAAGGAAAGGATTTTACGGATATATTGACAAAACTTGGTTACAAGAACGTGGGAGCTAAACCGGTATCCGGTGGTATCGCAACCATTTATTTCGGAACAAAATAATTTGAATACTGAAGCGTTTCTTTGTCATGAGATTTTTGTTCGTCATCACCTGTGTATTGCTTCATTCCGCGTTTTGGGCCCAACCCGAAAAGCCGAAGAATTACCGCCGTTTTGACGATAAACTGATCCATTTCGGATTCATGCTCGGATTCAATACCGCCAATTTTCGGGCACTGCCGAAGCAAGATGCTTTTGCGCAATATGGCATTACTTCATTGGAAGCCAAAGCGCAGCCCGGGGGACAAGTAGGGATCGTTTCAACATTGAAATTAGGAACACCTATGGTTCGACTACGTTTCATTCCCACATTGTCCTTTCAGGAACGCGTATTGAATTATTACTATGTCAATCCGGACCCCGCCCAGACTAAGGATAAATTCATGGAAGAGCGTGTAAACTCTACCAATTTGGATTTTCCGCTCATGCTGCAATTCCGAACGCGACGGCTGAATAATTTTGCTGCTTATGTATTGGCTGGAGGACAGTATTCTTACGATCTGCAATCCCAAGAAGACGCATCGCAATCGTTCATTGATCCGTTTATCAAGATCAAAGCACATGATTTTCAAGGACAAGTAGGAGGTGGACTGGAATTCTTTGCTCCTTATTTCAAATTCGGGTTCGAGATCAAATTATCTCACGGTTTCCGAAACTCATTCATACAGGATTTTACGCCTTCTTCTAAGCCGATCGATCAACTTTACAACAAAGTTCTGTGGGTTTCGCTTATCTTTGAGGGCTAAATGGAGGTACAATTTCAATTAAGTCCGGAGGAAGC
>CAYRVL010000006.1:18336-43088 GCA_964427665.1 uncultured Fluviicola sp.
TATGCCGGATTACGTGCACTTGAGATTGGATTGAAACCGGTCATTTTTGAGCGCGGAAAAGACGTGCGTTCGCGCCGCCGGGATCTGGCAAAACTGAATAAAGAACAACTCGTTAATCCGGAATCCAACTACTGTTTTGGAGAAGGTGGTGCCGGTACTTATTCCGATGGGAAATTGTACACCCGTTCCAAAAAACGCGGAGATGTCTTGCGTGCGCTGAAGTGGTTCGTGCATTTTGGTGCGCAGGAAGATATTGTAGTAGATGCACACCCACACATCGGAACGAATAAATTGCCCAACATCATCGTAGCAATGCGAGAGTGCATTATCGCGCATGGGGGAGAAGTTCATTTCGATAAGAAAGTGACCGATATATTTCGCGAGAATGGTCGAATCTCCGGATTGGAACTCAATCATCAACAGAAAATTCCGTCGGAAGCAGTTATCGTTGCCACCGGGCATTCGGCACGTGATATTTTTTATTTGTTGCATGAACGCGGAGTTGCTTTGCAAGCCAAACCCTTTGCCTTAGGAGTTCGTGTGGAGCATACACAAGAACTGATCGATCAGATCCAGTATCATGGACGCTTGAACGACGATTATTTACCGCCGGCCTCTTACAGTTTGGTAACGCAAGTGGATGGACAAGGTGTGTATTCCTTTTGCATGTGTCCGGGTGGTATTATTGCTCCATGCGCAACAGAACCGGGAGAAGTGGTGACCAATGGTTGGAGTCCATCCAAACGCAATAACCCAACCTCCAATTCGGGGATTGTGGTATCGGTGGATCCGAAAGAACTTCCGGGTTACGACCCGAATGACCCTTTTGTTAGTTTGCGATTTCAGCAACAGGTAGAGCAGGCGTGTTGGGAAGCGGCCGGAAAAACGCAAGCCGTACCGGCACAACGACTCCTGGATTTCGTCAATGGTGTACCATCGAAAGATCTGCCGCGCAGTTCGTACCAACCGGGAGCAGTGTGTGTAGATATCCACAAAGTTTTACCGGGATTCATTGCCAACCGCTTGCGTAAAGCCTTTCGGGATTTTGACCAGAAAATGCGGGGATTCCTGACGAATGACGCCGTGATCCACGCTCCTGAAAGTCGTACCTCGAGTCCGGTTTCTGTACCGCGCGACCCCGAAACATGCATGTCCGTGAACACGTTAGGATTGTTTCCTTGCGGAGAAGGAGCCGGATATGCCGGTGGGATTATTTCCGCTGCGATCGACGGCATGAAATGCGTAGATGCCGTCAAAGCCTATTACGCTGAAAAAAAATGATCGCTATTTCACCATTTCAGCTAACAAAATAGCCGTTGCTGCAGCCACATTTAGCGATTCGGCCTCGCCAAATTTAGGAATGGTTACGGCAGTTTGAATCAAGGGTATATTTTCCGGACGGATACCTTTCCCTTCGTTGCCCATGATCAGGATCGCATTTTCTGGATATTCCACCGTGCGATACGGTTTGCCTTCTAAAAGTGCTCCAAAAATTGGTTGATTTACGTGTTTCAAATACGTTGTAAGATCAAGATAATACACCCGAACGCGAAAGATAGCGCCCATCGATGCCTGTACCACTTTGCTGTTAAAACAATCAACAGTGTCGGGAGAACAGATAAGTTGCGAGATTCCAAACCAATCGGCCAAACGCAGGATCGTTCCCATGTTCCCGGGATCTTGCACACCGTCTAAGACGATCGTTCTCACCGTTTCTGGTTCCATCATTGCCGGAATACGTACTACTGCCAACATCTTGTTCGGTGTACGTAACGAGGAGATCTGTTCCATTTCCTGCACAGAAGCGATCTTTGTTTTTTCAAACAGATTTTCTGGAATTAGGTCTACATGATCTTTTAATACGATCAGCTCAACGAGATTGTCAGACAAGTGTTTCTGGGTAACTTCCAGCACCATTTTTTCACCTTCTACCACAAACAGTCCCTCTGCATCCCGGTTTTTTTTGAGTTGCAGAGAACGGATCCATTTGAGTCGGTTTTTACTGAGTGCTTCCACGTTTGTTGCTTTGGGATGGCACAAAGATAGAAAGCTTCTGAAAAGCAAGTCGATTTTATTACTTTTGCCACATGAGCAAATGGCTTGATCATTTACGAAAAGGACGTTTCATTGTTGGTTCGCTGGCAATGTCTCTCGTTTTGAGCGCTTGTCATACGCTACATTTTTTTGGGAGATCCACCCAAGGAGTCCCTGAGGGAAAGCATCTACTCGATAAAGAATCCGTGGTGGTACAAGGCGATCCGTTGTCGGAGGAAGCACTTGTAGAGGTGGTGCGACAACATCCGAATTCGGAAACCGTGGGGATCAAGTGGCGTTTGCGAGTATTTTACATGGTTGACAGTGCCCGTGTTGAAAAACGTCGGCAAAAACACATGGAGAAACTGCGAAAGATCAATCAGCGCCGCTCCGAACGGGAAGATCGTATCAATGAACGACGTATTTCACGTGCACGTCGTAAAGGAGAAACGACTTATTTGCAGAAACATATTTCTTTGAAGGATACGGTAATGCTGGAGCCGAAATTGTTAGAACGGATTAAATACAAGAAAGGTGAATCTCCGGTATTGGCAGACACCTTTTTGTTGTCGAAGTCGGATGAGCAATTGAAAACATATTTACGTTCGAAGGGTTACTTCTACAGCGATGTTTCGGCGCGTTTTGATACCATCCGAAAAATGAAACACGGACAAATGAATGATGTGAAAAAGGTTCATGCTGTTTACACAGTACAAACCGGAAAACGTTATTTCATTGATACGGTGTTGATCGAGTCAGAAAATCCGACGGTGAGAAATCGCTTCTTGCGTTACGTGGAAAAAGTAGATGATAAGGATGGTTTGAATGTCCTGTTTCGCAAAGCACTCATCGAAAAGCAACACGTTCAAATACCTTTCGATGCGGATCAACTCGATTCGTACCGTTTTCAACTCGCCAAGTACATGCGAGATGGTGCCATTTTTGGCTTCACAGAAGCGAACGTATTGTATGCCGCCGACACTTCTCAGGCTGATATGACCATGCGGTTAACTATCCAGTTTACGAATCGATTGGTACAGCAAGAAGCCAGTATTGATAGTTTGATCGAAGTGAATTTTAGGGAATCATTGATCGACGGTGTTTATTTCCACATCTGCGATACGACGTGGTTTGAAGGCAATTTCTCAGAAACACTTCGGGAGTTGGGGATCTTTCAAGAGACCTCCACATTTGTTCCCACCCTGGACACGATGGTTTACCGCGTGTTGATGAAAAAAGTAGAAGATAAGATCGCGACGGAACAAGCACGACAAGCGGGAGATAAAAAAGGAAAGGTATATTTCAAGAGCGTGGAACAAAATGCCTTTGGCCAATTCAAAGATTCCATCGATTTCGACCCCTTGCGGATCGCAACCTTCTATTTCAATGGCGATCTGTTTGTAGATCCGGGTTTGCTGGAATCGCAGAATTATTTGGAAAACACCAATTATTACAAGGATTATTACTTCGATCGCACCTACAACCGTTTGGCGCAATTGGGCTTGTTCTCACTGATCCGCCCCGAGATCATTGAACGGGTTCCTGGAAGTGGCAGATTGGAGGTGCATTATTTTTTGATCCCGGCCAAGAAAAAAAGCATCACTATAGCGCCGCGAGCCGTTTATTCCAACGGTTTTATGGGAGTAAATGCTTCGGTGAATTTTACCAATAAGAACTTGTGGCGATCGGGAACCAACATGACCTTTTCGTTGTCTGGCGGATTCGAAGGAAACCCTTCCGTATTAGAGGATTCGGCAGGAACCAATGCTTTTCGTTTCAACACGATCGAAGTTGGACCATCATTGAAATTTGACATTCCGGGACTTTTTCCCTTAAAAGTAACGCGTTTGGGGAAACGTCAGCGTCCGCGAACGACTATCTCTTTGGCGTATAACTTTCAAGATCGTCAGGATTTTCAGCGTGGTATCTTGCAGTTTAACTACTTGTATAACTTTTACGTTGGTGATGGGAAGACGCAAGTTGTTACCTTCGGTTTTCCGGGTTTATCCGTCTTGAAGTTCGTCAATTTTAATCCAAGTAAACTGTTTGATCAGAAAATCTCGGAGTTGAACGATTTATTCATGCGAAACACCTATAGCAGTCAGTTTATCTGGGAAGATTTTCGGGTGGCGTATGAATACAATAACCTGGAAAAAGAGAATCGTCCGAAGAATTTATTGCTAACGATCAATGCGTCTTTCAACACGGCAGGAAGTATATTAGGTTTGGTCACACGCAATCAAACGCCGAATGCAGGCGGACAGAAAGAGCTATTCGGCGTGCCGTTTTCTCAATTCAGTTTGCTCGACAGTAAATTGATCGCTAATTTAAAACTGAAAAAGAATGTTTCATGGGCATTTCGGACACTAGCAGGGATTGGTATTCCGGGAAAGAACACGGCAACTTCTTTACCTTATGATTATTCCTTCTTCGGTGGAGGTTCGAACGATATTCGTGGATGGGAAGCGCGCACGTTGGGGCCGGGAAGTTATGGTTACTTACTGGATTCCAATTCCGTAAAAACACAAATTGGTGATCTTCGATTGGGGGCGTCAACAGAGTTTCGTTTTGGAACAGGAGGGTTCTTTAATCACGCCATATTTGTGGATGCTGGAAATATTTGGACCATGAAAGCCGATGCCTTGCGACCTGGAGGACAGATCTCGAAAAATTGGTACAAGGAAATTGCTTTGGCAGCTGGTTACGGATTGCGTTTAGATTTTGATTTCTTCATTTTCCGTTTCGACCTTGGATTCCCACTCTTTAATCCAACTTTGCCGAAAGGATCGCGCTGGTATTTCGAATCAACGGATGCGTACTACGATCAAGCCGAGCTGATTTACGGCGCGGATTACGATAAGATCCTCCAGCCATATCAAAAACGGTTTAGACGTCCGACTTTTAATTTCGGTATCGGTTTGCCATTCTAGATAAAGGAAAGGGTTGAATTGAACCGAAAAATACGTTTCTTTTTCATCCTTTTCATTACTTTTACGACCCAAAACGAATAGGAACATGGCATATACATTCAAACCGGGAGTTGCCTCAGGCGACGAGGTACAAGAGATCTTTCGCTACGCAAAGGAAAAAGGTTTTGCTTTACCAGCAGTGAACGTTACGAGTACAAGTACCGTGAATGCAGTACTGGAAACAGCAGCGAAATTGAAATCACCTGTGATCATTCAATTTTCCAATGGTGGTGCGCACTTCTTCGCAGGTAAAGGTTTGAAAAATGATCAGGAAAAGGCGGCTATTGCCGGAGGAATTTCCGGAGCGAAACACGTTCATGCCTTAGCCGAATTGTATGGTGTTACAGTAATCTTGCATACGGATCATTGTGCCAAAAACTTGTTGCCGTGGGTAGACGGTTTGTTGGATGCAGGTGAAGCTTTCTTCAAAGAAACCGGTAAGCCTTTGTATTCTTCTCACATGTTAGATCTTTCAGAAGAACCGATCCAAGAGAATATCGAAATCTGTAAGCGTTATTTAGAACGGATGAGTAAGATCGGGATGACCCTGGAGATCGAGTTAGGGATTACTGGTGGAGAAGAAGATGGTGTGGACAATTCACACGTGGATGTATCAAAATTGTATACACAACCAGAAGATGTTGCCTATGCATATGAGGAATTGATGAAGATCTCGCCTCGCTTTACGATTGCAGCAGCTTTCGGAAACGTTCACGGCGTTTACAAACCGGGAAATGTGAAGTTGACTCCAACTATTTTGCGTGATTCACAAGAATACGTGCAACAGAAGTTTAACACGGGACATAATCCGGTGGATTTTGTTTTCCACGGAGGATCGGGGTCAACTTTGGAGGAAATTCGCGAAGCGATCGGTTACGGGGTGATCAAAATGAACATTGATACCGACTTGCAATTTGCCTTTACAGAAGGCGTACGTGATTATGTGGTAACACACATCGACTATTTGAAAACACAGATCGGAAACCCGGAAGGTGACGATAAACCGAATAAAAAGTACTATGATCCGCGCAAATGGTTGCGCGAGGGCGAGTTGACGTTCGTGAAGCGCTTGGAGCAATCTTTCGCAGATTTGAATAACGTGGGTACTTTAGGTTGATCCATTTGATTTAAAACAAAAGCAATGAGTTGGTTTAAACGAAAAATAGAGGGGATCACAACCTCTACAAAAGATAAGAAGGAAACGCCGGAGGGCTTGTGGCACAAGTGTTCGCGTTGTAAGACCTTGTTTACGCACGAGGATTTGGAACGCAATGTTTATGTCTGTGATCGTTGTTCACATCATGAACGTATCGGTTCTGAAGAATATTTCCAGATCTTATTTGATGATGGAAATTACACGGAGATCAACGAACATGTCGTGTCTGGTGACCCGTTAGAATTCGTGGATACGAAAAAGTACACCGATCGTATAAAAGCTTCTCAAAAATCTACTGGATTGAAAGATGCTATTCGCACGGCATATGGTAATTTGGATGGACATCCTTTTGTTATTGCAGCAATGGATTTTGCCTTTGTTGGTGGATCGATGGGATCTGTAATGGGAGAAAAGATAGCACGTGCAATTGATAAAGCGATCGAATTGAATGCGCCGTTTATGATCATTTCGAAATCTGGAGGTGCACGTATGATGGAAGCTGGATTCTCGTTGATGCAAATGGCAAAAGTTTCGGGGAAATTGACGCAGTTGGCTGATCATAAACTACCGTATATCTCTTTCTTGACAGATCCTACTACCGGTGGTGTAACCGCTTCCTTTGCGATGTTGGGAGATATCAATATTGCGGAACCGGAAGCATTGATCGGATTTGCAGGTCCGCGCGTAGTGAAAGAAACAATTGGTCGCGATCTACCAGATGGGTTCCAAACCTCTGAGTTTGTCCTCGAACATGGCTTCTTGGATTATATTGTGAATCGAACGGAATTGAAAAAAACACTCGGACATTCCTTGAAATTGTTCAGATCATAAAACAATAGCCATCTTCGGATGGCTTTTTTGTTCTATGACTACCGGGTTATGCAAATTATGAGATTGTTCAGTGAAAGCTGGAAAATGTTCATTGTTTCGGCGCATTTATAATTTCGCCGACTTCATCATTAAGAATAATTGTATCTTCATTGCAGAATCCGTTTTCAATGAGAAAATTACTACTTGCACTTCTGTTCTTGAGCAGTACTGTATTTGTTTTTGCTGCACGATCAGAATCCATCAATAAATTGGATGCTTCTGGTAAACGCACCGGTTACTGGATCGTGGATGCGGAAAACAACCCGGTAGAACGTAATGCTCCAAATAAATGGAAGGAAGGTGCCTACATTAAAGGGCGTAAGCAAGGGGTTTGGATCAATTATTACGCAGATGGCAAGACACCACGTTTGATCGGTGAATATTCAGATAATCGCCCCGCTGGTGCTTATTTCCGATTTAATAAGAATGGCGAATTGCAACAAGCTAGTTCTGTTCCACGAAAGATCACAGCGTCTCAAACAGTATCCGCATCGAACAAAGTATTTACGTGTAAAATGAACTTCGATAATAAGGAAGTTGTTGCCGGTCAGGTTTATTTTTCCAAAAAAGTAGTGAAGAAGAATGCCGTCCAATTTTGGTTGGAACGCTCTCTAGAAGCTATTTCCTCTGAATCAGAAGTGATCGATTTTACTTGGTTAAATAGCAATTACGACAAACTTTACGCGAAATACCTCGAGGTGCGTGTTCCAAAGATCGCACATGAAAAGATCGTACAACGAAAGAGTAACATTGGGGCGGTAGAGGCAATAACCGAGGAGCAATCGCTTGCACGGAGAAAACATTATTATTTCCCGCCTGCCATCCGCACTCCGCGTGTGGCGCATGGATTGATCTTCCAGCCGAATGGATTTAATAAATTGTATACTACACGAGACGAGATCTGGATTGATGGTTATTTTAAAGACGGACAGCTCCAGGATGGTAAGGTCTTTATTTATGATACTGATGGCGTCTTGTTGAAAGTACGTGTTTATAAGAATGGAGTCTATGAGTCCGATGGTGTCTTATAACTAAAACGTAAAAAGGAATCTAACAGGTTCCTTTTTTTGTGGATCAGAACTCAAAAAATAACCGGTTGTTTGGCTACTAGGGAATTTTACCTATCTTTGCATCGTTATTCCAAAAGTTGGAGTGGCTACATAAGAATCATTCAAGTAATATTGGCATGTATTTAAATTCAGAAAAAAAGCAGGAGATCTTCGCAAAACACGGAGGAACTGCAACAAACACGGGATCTACGGAAGGACAAATCGCTTTGTTCACTTACCGCATCGCTCACTTGACAGAGCACTTGAAAAAGAATCGTAAAGATTTTGGTACACAGCGTGCTTTGCAATTGTTGGTAGGTAAGCGTCGTAGCTTGTTGGATTACTTAAAGCGTAAGGATATTGAAAAATACCGTGCTTTGGTAAAAGAATTAGGTTTACGTCGTTAATTTGGTCTGCTGTAATACAGCGGTCAAAACGCAATACGTATGAAAAAGGGGGGCTTGTCGGAATTATCCGGTGTCCCCTTTTTTGTTTAAATCGTTCGAGAAGCGAAGATGAATGGAACGTGATGCATCACGTTCATACTAAAATGTAAATAATAAATATGAATATAGGAATCAAAAAATCCATCATTACCGGCGGGAAAGAGATCTCGATTGAAACAGGTAAGTTGGCGAAGCAAGCCGATGGATCCGTGGTGTTGCGCATGGGCGATACAATGCTCCTTGCGACAGTAGTTGCCGCACCCGAAGCAAAAGAAGGAGTGGACTTTCTTCCACTAACAGTAGATTACCGTGAAAAGTACTCGGCAGCGGGTCGTTTTCCGGGTGGATTCTTCCGTCGTGAAGCACGTCCGTCTGAAAGTGAGATCTTAGTAATGCGTTTGGTTGACCGAGCATTGCGCCCACTATTTCCGGATGATTACCATGCAGAAGTACAGTTGATGATCCAATTGTTGTCTTACGATGGCGTGAATAATCCGGACGCTTTGTGCGGTTTAGCAGCATCGGCGGCAATTGCTGTATCAAATATTCCGTTCAATGGACCTATGTCAGAAGTGCGTATAGGTCGTGTGAATGGCGAATGGATCTTGAATCCAACGATGGCCCAAATGGCAGAATCGGATGTAGACATGATGATCGCTGGTACGGCGAAAGACGTGAACATGATCGAAGGAGAGTTCAAAGAGATCTCTGAATTGGAAATGGTAGAAGCCATCAAAATTGCACACGCAGCTATCAAAGAACAATGTCAGTTCCAATTGGATTTGGCGGCGGAGATCCCAACAGCGAATCCAAAACGAGAATATTGCCACGAAGTACACAACGAAGACGTGAAAGCGAAAGTGTACGAATTGGCTATGGAAAAATGCAAGGATGTTGCACGCATGGGCTTGGCAAATAAAGCAAAGCGCACTGAATTGTTCGAAGCCATCAAGGCAGAAGTGAAAGCAGCTTACACAGAGGAGGAATTGGCAGAAGTAGGAGGGTTTATCTCTACGTATTTCTCGGAAGTGAAGAAAAAAGCAGTTCGTTGGGTGATGTTGAACGAAAGAAAACGTTTGGACGGTCGCCAATTTGACGAGATCCGTCCGATCTGGGCAGAAGTAGATTACTTGCCGATCGTTCACGGTTCTGCTGTATTTACACGCGGTGAAACGCAATCGTTAACAACCCTTACGTTGGGTGGTAAAATGGACGAGCAGTTGATCGACGGTGTAACTTTCCATGGAACAGAAAAATTCTTGTTGCATTACAATTTCCCACCATTCTCGACAGGTGAAGCAAAACCTTTACGTGGAACTTCTCGTCGTGAGATCGGTCACGGAAACTTGGCTTTGCGTGCATTGAAACCGGTATTACCTGAAGATAATGCGTATACGATCCGATTGGTTTCTGATATTTTGGAATCCAATGGATCCTCTTCCATGGCAACAGTTTGTGCTGGTACTTTGGCGTTGATGGACGGTGGTGTTCAAATCAAAGCGCCAGTTTCTGGTATCGCGATGGGATTGGTTGCTGACGAAGGTAAATTTGCGGTATTGTCTGATATCTTGGGTGATGAGGATCACTTGGGAGATATGGACTTTAAAGTAACCGGAACCGCAAAAGGTGTTACTGCCTGTCAAATGGATATTAAAGTTGACGGTTTGCCATACGAGGTGTTGATCCAGGCTTTGGAACAAGCTCGTGCTGGTCGTTTACATATCTTGGATAAGATCGTTGCTACGATCGCAAAACCTAATCCAGACTTCAAGCCGCAAACTCCGCGCATCGAGGCTTTCAATGTGCCGAACGATATGATTGGTGCGATTATCGGACCTGGAGGTAAGATCATCCAAGGAATCCAAAAAGATACCAATACAACGATCACGATCGAAGAATTGCCTACCGGTGAAGGACGCGTTCAGATCATGTCGAACAATGCGGAAGATATGAATGCTGCAAACTCTCGCATTCGTATGATTGCTTTCCCACCAACTGTTGAGGAAGGTGCTGAGTACGAAGGTAAAGTGAAAGCGATCAAAGATTTCGGTTGCTTCGTTGAAATTCTTCCGGGAACTGACGGATTGATCCATATTTCGGAATTCTCTCACGAGAAAGTTGCGAAAATGGAGGATGTCGTGAAAGAAGGCGATGTACTTAAATTTAAAGTAGTTGGCAAGGATCCAAAAACGAAAAAATGGAAATTGTCTCGCAAGGTTTTGTTGCCGAAACCGGAAAAACCGGCTGAAGCAGCTGCTCCGAAAGCGGAGTAATCCTCTGAATAACAAAAAAAACCGTCCTCCAAAGGGACGGTTTTTTTTATGGTAATTCGTTGATGATCAACAAGCGGAAGCAATCCAGTAATACAAAGGGATTCCGAGCGTAATATTCACCGGGAAGGTAATCGCCAATGCCATCGGAAGAAAGATCCCCGGATTGGCTTTGGGGGCAGCGATCTTCATGGCGGCCGGAACTGCAATATACGAAGCACTAGCTGCCAAGATCGCGAAGATGAAACGATTGCCTACGTCATGTGTAACGGCACAACTCGCATAGGCTACAATGCTTCCGTTAATGATGGGAGCGATTGTCGCAAAGACTGCTGGAACCCATCCGCTGGAGAAGAAATCGTTCAGTTTTTTACCACTCGTGATTCCCATATCCAGCAAGAAAATCGCTAAGAATCCTTTAAACAGATCTGTTGTGAAGGGTTTGATCCCGGCTGCCTGTTCTTCACTGGCAATGAATCCGATCACCAAACTTCCAAGGATCAATAGTACCGAACCGTTTGTGAAAGCATGTTGTACAACGTGACCCAGAGATTCAGTATTCTCGCGTTGTTTTGTGTAAATACGGATCAACAAGACTCCGATGATGATTGCAGGTGCTTCCATGAGTGCCATGATCGCGACCATGTGTCCACCGAAATGTATTCCTTGATTTTCTAGAAACGTTACGGCAGTTACAAAAGTTACCGCACTCACAGATCCATATGCCGCTGCAATCGCTCCGGCATTGTCTGTTCCGAGTCGTTTGCGCAATAGGTAAAAACTGAGTACAGGAATGATCGTAGCGATGGCGAGTCCGAAAATGAATGACCAAACTACATCGAGATGCAGATCTGCATGGGCTAATTCTTGTCCTCCCTTGAATCCGATAGAAAATAGCAAGTACAAGGAAATGAATTTGGATGAGTTTGGCGGAATTTCAAGATCGCTTTTTATGCGAGATGCAAAAACTCCAAGGGCAAAGAATAGTAGAGCGGGGTTGCTCAAGTTTTCGATAAGTAAATCTGTATTCATGTGTTCTTATGGGTTACAAAATTGACAAATGCCTGGATCCGCAAAGCGCGATTGAGCTGGGTAATAGTTCTTGGTTTCGTGTTGACAGTTGGTACATTGACAAATCTCCGCTAAAAGGGCATTCGTTGGAGCGAGACAGTATTTGCAAGGAAGTCCACGCTTTACTGACGTAATGCCGAATCCCGGATAATGACATTCCGGACAAGATTGTAGTAAACGATCCATGAGCTTTTTACCTGTTTGCTCAATATGTTCCATACGTAGTTGATTCCGATGCGCCCGCATGTCGGTTTGAGCCATCACCGATCCATGTGTCGTCATTAATTGTTCAAATGCTTCCACCAGGGAGTCCATATCGCGGATATCTTTGACATAACACCGTGTTTCATTTTTGGACACTCCAAAAAGGATCAATCCGTTCAACGGAAAATTTTTTGCCTGCGCGAACGCGATCAAGGATTCCAGATCCCGAATTTCTCGCTGCTCATAATTTGTTTCCGTACTTAAGGACCGAACGATCACTTCGTGATTTAAATGGAAGTCTTTGTAAAGCAACCATTCTTCGTTTGCCTGTACAAATGAAACCCCAGGGTGTGCGCCAAATGAACCTTCGCTGACAATAATTCGATCGGCTCGACACAGTGCATGTGCTAGTGCTGCCTTAGCTCGTAATGTTTCTTGTGGGTTCCCCATCCGTTCTATTTCTCCACTGAATGTCCCGAATTGATCCGTGTCGATCTCCTTCAATGTGATGGGGTGAGCTTGAAGAATTGTTGAGACCAAAGGCGCGAGAGCTTTTTCTTTTCCATGCTTCGTTGCTATTGTAATGTGTCTTCCTCTGAACATGATACCGTATGATCCATGGCGTGTAATCGCTTTTACACTGAAATACTCCGCGCCTTTGCTGCATTCGCAGACTTCTCAACTTCTAACACTGCAAAGATGTGTGTTTTAATTCATTTGTTTTTATTTATCTTTGTTATGAAAAGCATTTGAAAACTTTATGAACTACACGCTTCATCAACTACACGTCTTCGTTAAGGTAGCAGATAACGAGAGTATTACGAAAGCCGCGGAGGAGTTGTGTTTAACACAGCCTGCTGTTTCTATTCAGTTAAAAAACTTTCAGGATCAGTTCGAGATTCCCTTGACGGAAGTCGTGGGTAGGAAATTATACGTGACAGATTTTGGGAAAGAGGTCGCATTAGCAGCTAAAGCAATTCTTGAACGCGTAAACGAGATCAATCATCGAACCTTAGCCTATCGCGGTCAATTATTCGGGAAATTGAGGATCGCTGTTGTTTCAACGGGAAAATATGTGATGCCTTATTTCCTTGCCGATTTTTTGAAGCGACACGAGGGTGTAGAATTGGAATTAGATGTCACCAATAAAATGAAGGTGTTGGAGGTGTTGGAGCGTAATGAGGTGGATTTTGCATTGGTTTCTCTGATCCCAGATCAGTTTTCGTTGCAATCAATTCCTTTGATGCCTAATCGTTTGGTGCTGGTTACGAATGGGCATCAAAAATGGCCAAAAAAGGTAAGCTTCGATACTATTTTGGACAAATATCCCTTTATTTTTCGAGAAAAGGGTTCCGGTACCCGTCAAGTGGTGGAGCAATTTTTGCACCAAAACGGGTTAACGATTCCGGCTAAATTGGAACTAACGAGTAACGAAGCCGTTAAGCAAGCTGTCATAGCAGGTTTGGGGTGCTCTGTCATGCCGCTCATTGGGATCCGCAATGAATTGAAAAATGGTGATCTGCAAATTGTTCCTATGAAAGGTCTTCCGATCGAAACGACGTGGAATTTGATTTGGCTATCCGGCAAAAAGTTGTCGCCATTAGCAAATGCCTACATTCAATTTTTGGATGCTGAAAAAGAAGCGTTAATTCAATCTACTTTCGGCTGGATGTCGTCTTTCGATTGACGCACCAAACCTTGGAGGAAATTGCGTAAGAATTGATCTTTACACCAGCGAAAATCCGGACTTTTCGGATCGCGGAAAAAGGCGTTGATCTCGCTTTTACTTACGCGCATGTCCGCTAGCTTGAAAATATCCACGATGTCCTGATCCTTCAGACTCAATGCGATCTTTAACTTGCGAAATATCAAGTTGTTGTTCAATTCCATTTCGTGCTCCGGAATGATCCCGTCTTTCATGCCGCGTTTGTTGATGATCAATGCATTCAACAGTGCGGCTAATGCTTGATCAGGCATAGCTTTGAATCCTTCAAATTGTTCTTGTTTCATCCAAGCAAATAGATCCAAGGGTGAAATGATGTAATCCACTGATTTGAAGAGATTTCCCATTTGCTCCTCATCCCAATGGAAGATCTTACGCAATTTATAAAAGATGTCGTTGTTCGTCATGTTTTTAATATCCGGTAGTACAAAGCTACGAACATTATTGAATGACCAGAAGTTTTTGTGCGACTTGCCAGTTTCCATTTTGCATAACCGCTAAAAAATAACTTCCCTTTTGGTTCAATGTCAACTGGAATTGCGATCCTGCAGCGATTTGGAAGCTTTCGATGATCGGTCTCCCAACCTGATCGAATATGGCAAGCCGTTGTGTGGATTGCGATCTGTTCTCAATGGTGAAATTTCGCGAACTTGGGTTTGGAAATGCTTCGATCAATTCGATTAGTCGCTCTTCTATACCTCCCGTGGCGTCTACGCAACCAACATATATTGTCGATTGAGCCGTGTCAGGAAACAGGGTGTAGGAATCTATTTGAAACGTATTCGCCGATAAGGAAATGTTTCCGGTGTTTTCGGAAATGCCAATCAAGCCCGTATTCTGAAAGCTCAGCGGATCAGCACAAATTGGTCCTTGCAAATACGTGAAAATATCTGCTGTTTCCACAATTCCGACGTGATCTTTCGTGTTGAGAGTCGATTTGATTCCATAAACAGGTCCTTCTCCCAATATGTATTCGTTTCCGGAATCCGAGAAGAGCAACTGACGCAGATTCATCATGAATTGCGACTGGTAGACCATCATATTTGCGAATTCGATGACTGTGATTTTCGAATCAAAGACTCCCATGGAACCTGTCAATACATAAATACGGTCGTTGTCTGCGTACAATTTATGAGCATCCAGAATAAAACTTGACCAAATGGGAAGCATATAGTTTTCAGAAAAGGTACCATCCGGACTTCGTTTTTGCAGGATCATTTGGGAAGATTGATCGTTGATCAAGGTGTAAATGCTGTCGTTGTGAACGAGCAGGTCACGCATTTCATAATTGGCAATTTCTTGCTGCCACACAATAGTTCCGTTTGTTCTATGAACCGCAAAGAGTAGTGCAGCGGCAATGGTCTGGTTCGGATTTAAAACATTTCCCGAAACGATGATCGTCGAATCATTTAGTGACGTAGATCGAACAGGACTCATGGTCCCGGAAATTTTTGAGCTCCATGAAATATTCCCTTGTTCATCTGAAATTGCCAAATACGTTGTGTTCGCGTTGTCTTTTCCCGTTAAGAAAAACTGAGATCCGGAAAGCGGCGAAATCCCTGTCCAGCGAAACGCACTTACACCATTCGGTAAATAGGACTTGCTCCATTGTGCTTCCAGTCCCAGATCGAATTGGGCAATGACTCCCGTTTCAGAATTTCCATTCATCAGTCTACGCCCTGTTAACCACAAGGTGCTGTCAGATGTCGCTGTGATCGTATTGGGTTCAAAAGCACTTACAGTAGCGGCGCTTTCATAGTAATACCTGGCTTGTGCGGAGCTGAATTGCGGCGAGATCTTCGTAATACCCGAATTGTAATCTCCATGGATTAGTAAATACAAGTTACTGTCTTTTCCTATCAGTGAAGATTCCAAGGAAGTCCAGGAATTGTCGTTGATCAGAACCCGAACGGAAGAATCTGTTTGAGCAAAGATTCCTTGTACGAGCATTAAGAAAAGGAGGAAGGTACGTGTTTCTTGCATGAATTTATTTTGTTACCATGATGACCATTTTCGAAAAGGTTGTAAGCAAGTTTCCCGACAATGAAAGACATTCCAAAATGCACCGAATTACTTCACCAAGGTCAAGATTCCCTGAGCTTGTTTCGTCTCTCCGGTGGGAATGCGATAGGTGCAAATGTAGAAATATTCCCCTTCGCTCACAGCGTTTCCGGCTTTATCCTTACCATCCCAGTTCGGATTGTCCATGCTGATCTCCCCAACCACTTCGCCGTAGCGATTGAGGATGTAAGCAACATCGATGATCACATTTTGTAAGGTGAAATAGTACAGGTCGTTCACCAGATCCCCGTTTGGTGTAAAGACATTCGGGGCTGAAAAATACCAGTTATTCGCTATGCAGGTTGTCTGTTGAACGATCGATTCTTGGATGTACGCGCAACCGTTTTGATCCAAAGACGGAGTGAATAGGACGGTATCGTTTGCGATCCAAGATCCTTGAAGGAGGATAGAATCTCCGACACACAGAGCGTATGATGTTGGCGGATAATTGGTGTTGTACAAGGATAAGTTCAAGGTAACCAGACTATCGCACCCATTTTGGTCAGTAAGCAGATCTGAATAGGTTCCTGCCGTCGAAAGGAAATTGCCCGCAAATTCCACACTGTCACCTGGACAGATCGTTAAACCGAACATGGATGAATCTCCAAGGCATCCTTCTGTGACAATAATGGTGAGACAATCTGTCGTCAGACATCCACCGGAACCCACGGTATAACATGCCGTAAAGATGCCTTCACCAGAAATTGCCGGATCGAATGTGCCTGAAGCTGAAATACAAGAACCGCAGTTTGCTTGCCAACTTCCACCTGAAGGAGTAGCCAGCAGTTGCTGGGTTCCTGAAGCCGTTGTAAGCGGCGCAATGTCAGTAGCATTTGCAGGAGTAACAGGAGGTCCAGGATCAATGGTTGCTGAAAAAGTACCGATACAGCCATTCACGTCTGTGACAACTAAATTGTACGTGCCCGCACAAAGATCAGCTTGACTAGCACCGGTGAAACCATTTGACCACTGATATGTATATGGGCTTGTTCCACCTGAAACGGCTAACAAAATGTTGGCATCACACCCGTTCTCACAACTTTCCATACTTTGCAGTCCTTGAACGCTTACAGCACTACTCGTTAAGTTGATTTGTTCTGTTGTGGTACAACCCCCGATATCTGTTACCGTTACCGTGTATGTTCCCGGACAAAGATTGGAGATCGTTGGTCCGGTAGCGCCGTTTGACCAACTATACGTATACGGCCCATTGCCTCCCGATACTGTACATTGAATGCTGCCTATGCAGGACGCGGAGCAAGTTTCAGAAATGATAGCCAGTGAAGCTTCTAAAGAAGTTGCAATTCCACAATTTGGGTTGAGGCCACCGATCCATGCCGCATTTTGTGGTCCATTGGGCACACCCGGCGTTTCGTTGCCGTTAGCAGCGTTGTTTGACCAATTTCCTTGTACATTCGGGGCGTTGTTTGTTGTATTCATGAACGAGAAAACCCGCCCATTGGCAGTAGGGAAGTAAATGAAGGCGTTGGATGTATTGTTTCCCCAACTTACGGAATGATCGGGAACAGGATCGTTGATAGAGCTGCGGATCTGAAATGAATCATCAGAGTTTGCCATCCCCATCTGTGTCCAATTCGCTCCACCAATAGACCAATTCGCCGTCGGGGGATAGTTTGGATCAGCCGTAGATGGTGCAATACTCGTTCCTTCCAATAGCGGTGAGTTTCCAGGAAGGATCAATCGGCAATTACCATCAGTCATACTTTGATCATCCGGTGGCAGTGTCGTGTTGATGTCGTTGTTGTTATAGATCACGATGATCGTACCCTGTGGTATACATGACCAAAATGGAATAGATGCAAATCGAATAGCACCTGAAGCAATTCCTTTACTAGAGCCGGATGCAAAGTAGCCATTATTGTCATCGATCACCATGCCACGCAGGTCTTTACAAGGGATCGGAGTTTGACAAGTAGGTATTCCGTTGACTACTAATTCAACGTATTCTTTGGCGCCGGATGGTCCTTGAGAGAGCTCATTGATCACCAGATCCTGTCCGAATGCAGTTTGAAAAAATGCGCAGATTGCAGAGAAAAGCACGAAGCGTTTCATGACCTAAGAAATTATTGTTGTATTCGAAATGGTTTCGGCACTATGCTTCAAGGAGATCATTTCGTTACCCGCCACAAAGGTAGGTGCTTTTGTAAGATCGAATGTGAAGAAATTGTGTTATCTGGATAAATTTCCCTGCATGTTCACCAAATCGGCATAAACTCCTCCTTGCGACATCAATTCGTCGTGTGAACCGCTTTCAGCGATCTCACCATTTTGCAGTACCAAAATCTGATCTGCATTGCGAATGGTACTTAGTCGATGTGCAATGACGATTGAAGTCCGTCCTTTCATCAGTTTGTCGAGGGCATCCTGTACTACGCGTTCAGATTCAGAATCCAATGCGGAAGTCGCTTCATCTAGTATCAGGATGGTTGGATTCTTCAAAATTGCTCGGGCAATAGCGATACGTTGTTTTTGCCCACCTGAAAGTTGGATTCCGCGATCACCTACCTGTGTTTCCAATTTATCCGGAAAGCTTTGAATGAAATCCCAAGCATTTGCTTGTTTAGCGGCCATTTCAATTTCTTCGTCTGATGATCCGGGTTTTCCAAATGCAATGTTTTCGCGAATCGATCCGGCGAAAAGCAAAACCTCTTGCGGTACAACGGCGATGTGTTCGCGCAAGTGTTTCAAATCAATGGATCGACTATCGGTACCATCGAACGAAATACGTCCGGATTGGATCGGGTAGTACTGTAATAATAAGGAGGCGATTGTTGATTTTCCTCCACCCGAAGAACCAACCAAGGCAAGGGTTTTATTCGATTCTACTGAAAACGAGACACCCTTCAATACTTCGATATCCTTGCGTTGTGGATACGAAAAACGCACATTTTCGAAGTGTACGGCACCTGTAATATTTGGCTTTTCTTTTCCAGTAAACAAGTCTTGCTCACTTACTTCTTGGATCAAGTTCATCAATTTTTCCGTGGCGCCGATCGATTTTTGAATGGAGGCATAAAAATCTGGCAAGGAACCAATACTAGCTGCCATTAATAAGGTCACCATCAGGAAGGAATACAAGTCACCTTTCGCCAAGGTGGGATTTGGACCTTCTGTCATGAGTAAGCCCTGCCAAATAATGAAAACGATCGCTCCAAACATGGCAAATACAATGAAGGAAACGAAAAGTCCGCGCCACAAACCGCTTTTCACGTTTAATCGTCGAATCTCGTTCACAGCTTGGTTAAACTTTTGAAAACTCAAGACTTCATTCGTAAACGCCTTGATGTTTCCAATCCCTGTTAATGCTTCCTCGGCTGTTTTATTCGCTGCTGCCGTTTGATCCTGTGCTTCTTTGGACAGGCGACGGATAAAACGCCCGAAAGCTACCGCAATGATTGCGATCACCGGCACAGTAGCCAACATGATCAGGGCTAGTTTCCAGGAAATGAAGGTCAGAATGAAAATTCCCCCAACCACCATGATGATCTGACGGAAAAATTCAGCGATTGTGGTTCGCAGTGTCTCTTGAATTTGAGTCACATCACTACTCAGACGACTGGTCAATTCCCCCACTGTATTCCGATTAAAGAAATCCATGGGTAGGTGAAGCAATTTCGAAAAGACGTCGTTACGCAAGTCGCGCAGTGTGTTTTCAGTGACATTCGTAAAAAGTACCACCCGGAAATAACTGGTGATAGCTTGTATGCCAAAAAGAACGAACAATGCGAAAGCAACGGTATTGATATTGGTAAGATCAATGGCTTGAATGGCATCAGACATACTCGTTGAGCTACCATTTCCGGTACCTAGCAGTTGGCCGAGTAATATAGGGAAAATGAGTCCGATGGAAGTAGAAATTACCAGGAACGCCCAGCCGAGCAAATACTGCCCGCGATAGGGTTTCATGTAGGAAAACAAACGTTGGGCTTTTTTGTAGCTGTCGCGCGTGAGTGTTACTTTTTCTTTCTTAGCTTGTTTTGGTCGCAACATAGATAATGAGTAATTTCGTCCTGCAAAAGTACAATGTACGGCAACGATTCGATTACTTTTTTTAGATAATTTTCAAAGAAATATTGAATAATTGGAAAATGTACCTATCTTTGCACCCCTGTCTGATGATAGCAACGTTTTGAAAGCGATTTATCAGCGGCTCAATTGAAAACTTGGATTAAAGAAATAGATCATGAAAAGAACGTTTCAACCGTCTGTAAGAAAGAGAAGAAACAAACACGGTTTCCGTAGCCGCATGGCAACTAAAAACGGACGTAAAGTATTGGCTGCACGTCGTCGTAAAGGACGTAAGAAATTGACAGTTTCTGACGAAGGTTTCCACAAGCGTTAATTCCGGTAGTTTACTACTGAAGGCATAGAACCATCTCCTGCATAGGGGGTGGTTTTTTTGTTTAATGCTAACCGAGAACCTGTGGCTTTTCATTTTTGATAAATGTTTATTTTTAAGTCATGAAACCTATTCATTTTCTTATTCTTTGGTTCTCTTTTTTAACGGTCTTGTCAACTGCACAAAATGATTCGGTTTTGGTTGCTCATTGGTTGGATAGTGCCACATTACAACCACAACGATCCAACCATTTCCTGCGATTGGTCAACAGAAAGGAAACAAATGCCGACAAAGAGTTACTGTTCGATATTCTTACGCTGAAAACAAAGTATTTCATAAAAGTCGGTGATTTTAAGCAGGCTACCATGCAGGTGAGAAAAGGTAAACGTTTGTTTCGGGATGAGTTGGAAGCGAAAACTGATTTCATTAGTTTGGAAGGAAGTGTTTATGCAATACAACGTGAATTCACTAAAGCCATTACATGCTATAAAAACGCTATTCGAAATTACGATCAACTTCAACTTGAATTGAAATCAGCGTATGTTCAAAATAACATAGCTAATGTCTTTTTCAATTTGAATGATTTTGAATCTGCATACAATTATGCTAAATCATCATTTAAAGTTGTTTTTGCGCAAAAGGATACCGTCAGATATCCGCAAATTGCTGGAATTCTAGCGATATCGGAAGTGAAGACCAATCGTATGAAATTGGCAAATTTTCATGCATATGTGGCTGTTTTGGATGGAGGGAAGTATGCTAATCCTGTTGCTAAGATAATTGGCTTATATGCCCTTGGGGATTATTATGCTGCTCGCAAAGAATATGCACGTGCCACGCAAATGTATCAGAAAGTAATTTCTCTTTCAAAGCCATTGAATTTAGTGTCTTTTGAAAATTTCGGACATTTGGGGTTATTGGCTGTTTTTGTTGAAACCCAACAATTTGAATTAGCAATAAAAGAAGGGGAATGGGTGTTGAATTACACCTCGGCGACAAAACAGCATACCACAGATTACGCGCTGTATAATAATCTTTCAAAAGCCTACGCTGGTATTGGACAAAACGATAAAGCATATTACTATTTGGCTCAAGCAAACGAAATGTTTCGAACCTACAGTAGTAACGAAAATAAAAAAGCCATTCAGGAATTATTGGTGAAATATGAGTCTGAAAAGAAAGCCAAAACCATTGCGAAACAGCAATTGCAACTGTCATCTGTTTGGAATGCTTTGCTGCTTCTTTTTGTGGTGTTGCTTGTAGTTGTTCTTTTTATCATTAGAATTCGTCGAAAGAATAAAGCTCGATTACAGATATTGCAATTAGAAAATGAACACCAATTGCTTGAAGCATTTGTAGAAGGTGAACAAAAAGAACGGGAGCGACTTGCGGCAGATATTCATGATGGAATAGCCAGTAGTTTGACTGGATTGTATCTAAAAGTTCAGCAAAATGAAACGATCAATGATACTCGATTAATCGCTGAGCAGATCCAGCAATTGAGAAACGAAGTGAGGACCATCTCTAAAAATATCACGCCTTTTAATTTGGAGGAAGAAGGTTGGATTCAATCCTTTCAACGGGTAATTCAGCAAGTGCAATCTGAAACTTTTCGTGTATTTTTAATACCCAATTTTAGAGAGGAACTATTGAACAGTCAACGAGGAATGATTGTATATCGTATTCTTCAAGAAATGATTCAGAATACCTTAAAGCATGCTCAAGCCACGGAATGTGAAATTGTAATGGTAGAAGAACAACATGAATTACTGATTCAGTACAGTGATAATGGAATAGGAGTAAACGCGGCTGATCTAATGAAAGGCAACGGTTGGCATTCTATGAAAAAACGAATATCGGCTCTAAATGGAACCATTTCGTTACCTCCTAATCCAATGAATGGTTTTAAAATTGACATTAAAATTCCTCAAGTGTGATGGCGAATATTGTAATTGCAGAAGATCATTCTCTCATTGTTGAAGGATTAAGAGGACTTTTTGAAACGAAAGGGTATACAGTTTTGCATGCTGCAAATGAAGTGGAATTACTGGCGATATTGCGTTCTACCGAAGTGGGTATTTTAATACAAGACATTCGATTTGGTAGTGTTGACGCTAGAAAACTGATTCCATTGGTGAGGGCAGAATTTAAGGAACTTCCCATTTTAGCGTTATCCAGTCTGGATGATTTTGCATCTATTCAATCTGTTTTATCTACGCAAGTGAATGGGTATGTGGTAAAAACCGAACCAACATCTGTTTTACTAGAAGCTGTTCAATCGCTTGAATCTGGGAAAACATTCCTGAGTCCAGAAGTTCAAAAAGTACTCATGGGAAATGTTCGTACAACGGATGAAATCATTTTATCTGAACGAGAAAAAGCAGTTTTGAATGGGATTTTAAATGAAAAATCCACGAAAGAAATAGCAGATGTTTTGTTCGTTTCTGAAAAAACAGTGGAGCATTATCGAGGTAGCTTGTTTTCAAAGTTTGATGTAAAAAATGTGTCTGGTTTGGTGAAAAAAGCCATTTTACTAGGGTTTTACGATGGATAGGACGCTTTTTAGGGAAAACCCTAAGTGCTGTAAGAGGAATTCCCCTAACAATTTTGATCACTGATCAGCTGATCTTTGCTTCAAAATTGAATTCACATGATTAAACTGGCTATTTTGTTGATGGTGCTAATGGTCGCTTCAACAAGTTTTACCCAAAATTTAATATCAGATCTGCGTCCTGGAATGGATGGAAGTGAACCAGCGCTGGATAATGCTTTTCAACGTGGAAACGATTTGTTTTTTCTTGCCAATCCAGATGGTCTGGGGAATAGACTTTACAAAACCAATGGTACTGCTGCTACTACTGTACTACTGGAAGGAAACAGTAATTTAACGGTTTCTATGATTCTGGGTGTTTTAAACAATGAAGTGTATTACATTGCAGGAAATATTTTTGGTGGCGAACGCTTGAAACTCTACAAAACAAATGGCTCGCCTGGGAGTGGATCATTAGTGGCAGATTATCACCAAGCGAATGACTTTTTCATTGCTTATCCGATGACCATTACCATGAATAATGTTATGTATTTCATAGGGAATGATGGTCTCTCTGGATTTGAATTGTGGCGTACAAACGGTACAGAGGCAGGAACCTATTTGGTTAAAGATATCAATCCTGGAATCGAATCAAGTCTTTTATTGACCAATGTGAAGCAGTATTTCGCGCAGTTGAATGGTTTCATTTATTTTGGTGCGGCTGAACCTGTTCATGGTGCTGAATTATGGAAGTCAGATGGAACCACTATAGGTACTTCAATGGTGGCCAATATCGATACAACGGCACCATCTATTCCGAATATAGGCAGTAATCCAGCATTCTTATGTACGTATAACAATGCCGTTTATTTTTCAGCTTTCAGAACGGTAGATGGTCGAGAATTGTGGAAAACAGACGGAACTGCAGCTGGAACTGAATTGGTAAAAGATATTGCAGCGGGTGATGGTGCACCGAGTGGTTTAATTGTTCACAATGGAACACTTTATTTTTCAGCGTATCATCCAAATGATAATTATACTTTGTATAAATCAAATGGAACAACAGCTGGAACCTCTGTTGTGTTTGCACCTGCGTCTGGAGGGCCAACAACCAATTCAGATGCTACTTTTCACATTTTTAAAGGAAAGTTGTTTTTTGAAGCAACCTCGTCTGACGGATTTTACCGCATTTGGTATTCCGATGGTTCTACTTCGGGCACATCAAGTTTGCCTAGTTCACCAGATGTGTTTACCGATTATCCTACAAGTATTTTAGCAACTTCGAATTATTTGTATTTCATTTCAGGTGATGGAAATAGCCCAGGAATTTATCGAGCTACCGATTTACCCAATCAAATGATACGATTAACGGATGTGAATTTTGAAGCCAATTCGTTTCATCCACTATTTCTTTTAAACGATTGTATTCTGGCCAGAGGAACTGATGGATCAACAGGCGATGAATTGTATGCGGTATGTAATCAGATTACGCAACCTGTTGGTTTGGACCTTAAAGAAGAGGTAACATTGGAGTTGTTTCCAAATCCAGCACTAGACAAGGTTCAAATTCGACTGAAAGAAGATAATATTGATCTGAAAAAAGTTCATCTCGTTGATTGGAAAGGAGTTGCTGTTTCATGTTCGGTTAAACAAACGGATGAGAAGACTATTGAACTGAGTGAATTGAGTCATTTGTCAAGTGGGATGTATATGGTAATGATTGAGTTAGGAGATGGTCTAATTCAGCAGTTGAAATTGGCAATTAAATAACTTTAAACAAAGCAAGAATGAAAAAAACGTTTTTAATGGTTTTCGGTTGTTTATTGACCGGAATGAGTGTTGCTCAAGAAACGATCTTAGAACGTCAAGCGCGACTTACGAAAGAGAAAATTGAACAACGTACAGAAAATCGTATTGATAAAGGAGTAGATAAAACCCTTGACAAAACTGAAGAAAAAATAGATAAAGTAGGTAAAAAAGAAAAGAACTCAAAAACGGAAGAACAGGAG
>CAYRVL010000006.1:43188-51837 GCA_964427665.1 uncultured Fluviicola sp.
AAAAAACGTGCAGAGGCGGTAAAACGTACTTTGGTGAATGATTTTAAAATTGATGGCTCTCGATTACAAACGGATGGAAAAGGAGAAGCTGAACCAACAGATCCAAATACAACGGCTGCGGGAAAAGCAAATAATCGAAGAGTTGAATTCATAAAATTATAGGATAAACCACAACCATAAACGAATACAACCATTCATGAGTTGACTCATAGCAAAAACCGGTGAAGAAAGGGAGAACATTCAATTGGGTGTTCTCTTTTTTTTTGGATGATTTGAAGATTAGCTACTAATTATCACGGTAATTATTTCTTCATCAATTTACCAGTCATATTTCCAATCAACTCCCTATTTTTACGCTATGAAAAAATTGATCGATTTGCGTTCTGATACCGTTACAAAACCGTCCCTTGCGATGCGTGAGGCCATGCTGAAGGCACCGGTGGGAGACGATGTCTTTGGAGAAGACCCAACCGTTAATCAATTGCAGGAAAAAGTGGCCGCCTATTTTGGTAAAGAAGCTGCGCTTTTTTGCAGTTCGGGTACTCAAACCAATCAAATTGCGATTAATGTCCATGTAAAACCGGGTGGAGAGGTGATCTGTCACGAAGACGCACACATTTATAAATACGAAGGCGGAGGAATTGCCAAAAATTCGGGTGCATCAGTGCGTTTGTTGCGTGGGAATCGCGGTCGAATCACAGCAACTGAGGCCGAACAATGGATCATGCCGGATGATGTGCATTTTCCCGTTACCCAGTTGCTGGCGTTAGAAGATACAGCCAACAGAGGTGGTGGTGCTATTTACGATTTCGAAGAAATCAAGCGTTTCCGTGCTTTGGCGGATAAATACAACTTGCCCCTGCATTTAGATGGTGCCCGCATGATGAATGCTCTTGCTGAAAATGGTGTGGATCCGAAAATTTATGCCGCTCAATTCGATTCGATCTCCTTGTGTCTGTCGAAAGGACTTGGAGCTCCGGTAGGATCGCTCTTGATCGGTTCCAAAGATTTTATCCATCAAGCACGACGTGTTCGTAAGGTACTCGGTGGTGGTATGCGACAAGCAGGGATCATCGCTGCGGGAGCTTTGTACGCTTTTGAAAACAATGTGACTCGCCTCAAAGAGGACCATCAGCGTGCCAAAATACTGGAAAATGCCCTGCTAAATCATGCGTGGGTTGAATCTGTATTTCCTGTGGAAACGAACATTGTGATCATTGTCTTAAAAGAAGCGGAAAAACGCGATGCGATCATTCAACAACTGAAGGAAAATGGTGTGTTAACCGTTGCTTTTGGACCTGGAATGATCCGTATGGTGACCCATTTAGATGTAGATGATCCTGCAATTGAGTTTGTACATGATGCATTGAAAGCGATCAAATCATGAAATACTTGTTTGTTGGCATAATCCTGATCTTGCTGGCTGCGTGCTCGGAATCTACAGAAACGGTGGCTTTCGATGACTTGGCTCCGGATGATGCAACCGAGATTACGAAAAAGGAGCTTGTAGATTCCACCGAAAAGCGCTTCGAACGGCCAAAAGCAAGTGTGTTTTTGGGACTTGGAGATAGTTTATTTCACGTACAAAAATGGCACCGTTGGGATACGCTGTTATTTGCTGATCGCTTTGGTCCGGAGAAAAGTGAAAAGTGGATTGCCATGAATGATCAGGATAGCTTAGTATTGTTGTATTATCGATTCAAGGACAGTTTACGTGTGAAAAATGCGTTTTACAATTGGTTGGATTGCTTTGGAGATCCTTGTAGATCTTTCAAAGTGGGAGATAACTGGCGTTTTTCAAGACGAAATAGTCTAACTTTGGTTGGTCCGAACGAATTGATGATCATCGAATCTGACAATGCCATACCGACCGATAAATTGCGCAAGATCTGGCATAAAGATCCTAAGAAAGAATATTGGCTGTACCTGATCGACGCCAAAAAAGGCAAGAAAACGGTATGGAAGCGCATCGAAAAAGGAGAAGAACGAGCAATAGTAATGTGGAATGAAGACAGTAAATAGAGGGTATATCTTGGTGGAACCGCGCCAAGCGTTTTGCGATTGGGCAAAGTTGAACGACGAAGAATTTGATTTCGATGAAAACGACGACCTGGAAGGCAGTTTGTACCTGATCGAAGAGGATTTCATGGAATACGAACCGCTCATAGAGGCACATTTCAAAAAGATCTTTAAAAACGAATGTCTGGCGATTGTTGACGACGAAGAAAATTTACCGAAGGCGACACTCGAATTATTTCTAGAGTGGTTTAACGTGCGCGTTGGAGGAAGCGTTTTTGATACACAAAAACAACCATTAATAGCAGAATGATATGATTTGGAGAACTGTTCTGTTTACAATTCTAACGGCGATGTTTGTTTCATGTGAAGATCCGATTTCCAGTGAAATGGACAAGCTAAATGATGCGATTGACAAAAACACGCAAGAGATCGACAAGTTCATTCAGCATACGGATTCGATTCCCGGGAAGATCAGTGATACTTTGCAGGAAACCAAAGATCGCGCAGTTAAGGATTTAATAGATAATGCCTTAGATCAATAGGTCATATCGGGAACGCATTCCTAATTGCAAGATTCGGTTTTACTCCTTCACCAAATTCGAGTTGTAATAGCGGGGATCGTGACTAACTTCTTCTGATAGCCAATTCGGTTGCTCGAAGGCTTCCTGTTCGTTCTCTAATTCGATCTCGGCCAGGATCAGTCCCTCATGACGACCGTGGAAAACATCTACGTCCCAGGTTTTTCCTGCTACCTGAATGGCATAGCGGTCTTTGGATAATTCCCATTTACAAAAATGATCCAGCAAATTGATCGCATCTTCGTATGGAATTTCGTATTCAAACTCGGTGCGTGAGATACCTGAGGTTTTTCCTTTTATCGTCAGAAAACCCTTATCTCCCTTTGTCCGAACCCGAACCGTTTGTCCGTTTTCGTCCATCAAATATCCTTGTCGAATGGACTTTGGCTCCAAATATTTCAATACCTCGTGGATCTCGTCCTTCACTAAAAATTTGCGTTCTATCTCGATCATGATGAACGAATATACGATTTTCTTAAAAGCTGCGTTGTTCTCGGAGTAGTGCATGTCACTTGGATAATGATTACCTTCGTTTTTCCATGAAGATCGTTTTAAGCTTCGATTACGAATTGTTCTTTGGAACAGATCCCGGTTCGGTACACGCCTGTATGTTGGAGCCGACAGCTCGATTATTGGATCTTGCCGAACGCTTTCAGATTCCGATGGTATTCTTTGTGGACGCAGGATTTTTGGTGAAGTTGGATGAATATCGAACACAGTTTCCTGAATTGGAAAAAGACGCTCATGCTATTCAAAATCAATTGAAACGTATGATCTCTTTGGGTTGCGCTGTTGAATTACATGTACATCCACATTGGGAAAAAAGTAGCTATGTAAACGGGAAATGGAAGATTCAAACCGATGGTTGCTACAAACTTGCTGATTTTTCAAAAGGGGAAGCAGCATCCATTATACGCCGTTATTCGGATACCTTAGCACGCTGGTCTGGTCAAAAGCAATTAGCATTTCGTGCAGGTGGTTGGTGTGTACAGCCCTTCGATCATATCGGCGAAGTCCTCAAAGAGCTGGGAATAACAGTGGATTCCAGTGTATTCCCGGGAGGACGTTTTGAATCACCTCACTATGATTTCGATTTTACAGCAATTGCTCCATTTTCAAGTTCGTATTCCTTTACGAATAATGTCTGTATAGCCGAGAAGACTGGCGTATTTACCGAAGTTCCAATTTCCAGTTGGCGTTATTCGCCACTGTTTTATTGGCGTTTATACATTTCCGGTCGCTTAAATAAAGCTCGACATCGTATGTGGGGAGATGGGAATTTTCTCGCTCAGCCCGGACGAAAAAGATCTGTACTCACCAATTTTACTTGGAATCATGTATCGTGTGACGGTTATTATGCCGGACAATTACTCAAACAAGCACAAGTATATCGTCAACTAAACGATGTGCCTTTTGTCGTGATCGGTCACCCGAAAGGGTTGAGTCGTTATGCCTTGGAAAAATTAGAGGATTTTATTCGGCAAACATGTAAAACGGACGAATTCACTACTTTTCAGCCATGGAGTTGATCTGGATCGAGCCGCATCAGGTGGACAAAGTGCGTTGGGATGCCTTATGTCAGAGGTATCAGGCTACCCCCTTTGTTCGTAGTGCTTATTTGGATGCTGTTTCGGAACAATGGGGATTGCTTTGGTCCGAAGAGCACCAAGCAGGAATGCCAGTACCTTTCACCGTTCGATTGAGCGTGCAATGCGTTGTTACTCCAACTTTCCTCCGATATGTCGAGTGGGTGGGAGGACACGTTGAACCGGAAGACATGTTGAATGCGTTGCAACAACGATTCAAATTTGGAAGTTTAAACATCCGTCAACTCATTCCATCGGGCATTACAAAGCAATTTCAGGAATTACGGCCAACCGAGCATAAATTAAATCAGCAAGCCAAACGATCACTTAAAAAAGCAGCTAATTTACAGGTGATCGAGCAGTGGGATCCGGAAAGGTTAATTCATTTGATAACCGATGAACTGGCGCATAGGATTCCGGGAATTGATGCCTATAGTTTGCCTAAATTGCGCCAATTGGTTGCACAGCGAAGTGCTTTGAATATCCGGCAATTGAATGTAGAAGTTCATGGGGAATGGCATGGAGGGTTGTGGGTGCTGGTTTCTCAGGATCGATTGATCTATTTGAAGGGAACGTGTACTCCGGAGATCCGAAGTCAAGGAGGAATGTACGCCATGATCGCTGAATTGATCCGAATGGCAGAGCAGGACGGGAAACTTCTGGATTTTGGTGGAAGCAACGTTGAAAATGTTAGGCGCTTCAATTTGGCGTTTGGAGCAAGCGATGTACCTTATTCACAGATCACTTGGAATCACGCTCCCCTTTGGTGGAATTTGCTGAGAAAATGGAAACAACGTCTACGCAATTGACAGTGTTTTTGTGAAAACTAATGCGGCTTGCATTTTGAATCCACTGGGATAAGGCTATCTTTGTTCAAAGCACTCAAAAAATACACGATGTTTCCAAAAAAAAATATGCCGCGCTGGGTGATCATGATTCTTGATCTATCACTTTCGGCAATTTCCCTCTTTTTGGCTTACATGATCCGATTTGATATCAAGGCAGAAGCCGATTTGTGGCAAACGGAGTGGGATATTTTAGTGAAAGCACTACCAGTATTCTTTGCGGTTCGCTGGTTGGTGTTCTTTATATTCGGTATACACAAAGGTCTGGTTCGACATACTTCTACTTCGGATTTTAGGCGACTTTTTTTGGCGGTTTCTACCACTTCCATTTTGTTCTTTGCGCTCGGTTTTGTGCGCTTGGGGATCGATGGTTATTACCTGTTTCCGATCTCTGTGGTTGTGATCGAATATTTGTTCTTTTTGTTTTTAGTGACCGTTTCGCGGTTCACGATCAAGTTGTGGTATTTGGAATCGACAAAAACGAAAGGAAATACCGTTAACGTGCTCATTTATGGTGCTGGAATCTCCGGTTTGATAGCTAAACGAACCATAGAAAAAGACGCGCGTATAGATTTCAAAGTGCGTGGTTTTGTAGATGATAATAAAAAAATAGATGGTACCCGTATTGAAGGGGTGACGGTATATCACACGGATAAGTTAGAACATTTGCTGCGTACGGAGGAAGTTTCACAAGTTATCCTGGCAATTCAACAGCCGGATGAAGTCAATCGCAGTCGCGTTGTTCAGATATGTCTCGAAGCCGGTGTAGAATTAAAAAAAGTACCGAGTCCAAAAAGTTGGATAAACGGCGAATTTTCTGCTAAACAGATCTCGCAGGTACGGATTGAGGACTTGCTTGGTCGTAAACCGATTGTCCTAAATCAAGAGGGGATCTTAGAGGCCTTGCGCGGACAAGTCGTCCTAGTCTCAGGAGCGGCTGGTTCGATCGGATCGGGCTTGGTTCATCAGATTGTTAAATACGCTCCGAAACAGTTGGTTTTATTGGATCAGGCAGAATCTCCGATGTATGAATTGGAATTAGAAGTTCGCAAAGAATATCCGGAGATCGACCTACAAGTGGTCATTGGCGATGTGACCAATTTGGAACGGATGCGCCATTTGTTTTCGGTATTTACTCCAAATTGGGTCTTTCATGCGGCGGCATACAAGCATGTTCCGATGATGGAGGAGAATCCGTCCGAGGCAGTGTTGACCAATATTTTGGGTACAAAGAACCTGGTTGACCTATCTATTGCCAATGGTGTTTTGAAATTTGTCATGATCTCCACGGACAAGGCGGTGAATCCAACAAACGTAATGGGCGCAAGCAAGCGTATTGCCGAGATCATTGCGCAAAATGCCAATCAGCAAAAGAAAACACAGTTTATTACGACCCGTTTTGGGAACGTCTTGGGCTCGAATGGATCAGTGATCCCGTTATTTAAAAAGCAGATCGAGCAAGGCGGACCGGTGACTGTAACTGACGAACGGATCACCCGTTATTTCATGACGATTCCGGAAGCATGTCAATTGGTACTTGAAGCCGGAATTATGGGTCATGGAGGTGAGATCTTTGTGTTCGATATGGGGGAATCGGTGAAGATCATAGATTTGGCGAAGAACATGATTCGCTTATCGGGATTGGAACTTGGGAAAGATATTGAAATTCAATTCACTGGTTTACGGCCTGGAGAAAAACTGTATGAAGAATTGTTAAATGAAGCTGAAAACACCTTGCCAACACACCATCCGAAGATCTTAAAAGCGCGCGAACGCGAATTGCAGCAGGATGTTCAGGAAAAGATCAATGCTTTGTTGGGATTGATCGGTACAACAGATAATTTCGAATTGGTCGAGCACATGAAGCGAATCGTTCCGGAATTCATTTCGAACAATTCCGCATTTGCTGTTTTAGATAAAAAATAACACCATGATAGATCCATACAGATTACAAGTTCGATTTTCAGATTGCGATATGATGCAGCATGTCAATAATGCTGTTTATCTGAATTATTTTGAAGAAGCACGAATCTACTATTTCCGTCAATTATTAGGAACCGATTGGGATTGGAATAAAAACGGAATTCTATTGCGCAAGAACGAATTGGAGTACTTGCGACCTGTTTTTCTGAACGATCCGGTGGATATCGAGGTGTTTTTACGTCATTTAGGGGATAAAAGCTTCACGTTGACCTACGAAGTGCGCGTTTTGGGTGAATTGCGAACGATCGGTTCTTCTGTATTGGTATGTTATGACAGCGTGAATCGTTGTTCTATTTCAATTCCTGATCGCATGCGCGAATCATTAGGTAAACTCCGCTTGATGTTGGAACAATAATTGCTTTATCCAATCAAAAAATACGATACCATGAAATCATTCGCATTAATGTGCTTCGCACTGGTAGCTTTCTGCGGTTTTGCGCAACCTAAATTTGGCGTTGAGAAGAAAGATAGTTGTTATAAAAAAGCTTCAGAGCGCTCTAAACAGCGATTTGCGGAATGGGAATGTGGTAAAATTGCCGGAGTAGTAGATTGCAACGAAAAATTGGAATTGGATCCGGGGTCAAATACTGTAATCACCGCAGCAGGAAAAAAGCCATTTAGCGGTACGTGCGAAACATGTCACATGAACGGATTGTTGGAACGTCGCGTGAAGTTCGTCAATGGAAAAACAGATGGCGTCGATTCTACAAATTACGCCAGTGGATGTTTGATGGTCGTGCGTTCACACGTACAAGGTGTGGAGAATGGGAAATGGATGTATTTCAATGATTCTACCGGTATTATGGCTTGGGAGAAGAATTATTCTATGGGACAATTTCACGGTCCGCAAGTCACGTATACCCGCAAGGGCGACACGCTCAAATTTGAGAACTACAACATGGGAGTGCTTCAGGGTAAAAAGGTAACCTATGATGCGAAAGGGATCCGCGTGAAACAAGTGAGTTATGTGAACGGTCAATTAGATGGGCCGTTCTTGGTTTACAACAAAGAAGGAAAGATCATTGAAGAGATCAATTACAAAGAAGGCAAAAAACACGGAGTTTTCAAGTATTACTACGACGATGGGACTTTGCTGCGCACTGAAAATTGGGATATGGATTGCCGTAATGGTGAATTTAAAACCCTTTATTACGATGGCAAAATACAAAGTATCGAGGTTTACAAAAAAGGCAATGGGAAAGTAACGAACTACTACACGACAGAAACATACGAATGTAAGGATGAGGCCATAGCCAAAGAAGTACATAAATTACTGAATGAGCGTAAGAAAAAGGCACAAGTTCTGGAGACAATCGGGTCAAAATCTACGGTGAATGTTTTTGAAGATAAGATCGTTCTTCCAGAACAGAAGTCGTATTTCAAAGGAGCAAAGCTGGAGGGAGGTGTGAATAAGCCGTACAAATTGGATGGCAAATACTATGTGGTTTTGGTTTTGAAAATAGATCCTGTTGCGAAGAAAGAAGTACGTGAAGGTTGGTTTGAGGAGCGTTTTCCGGATGGAAAGATCAGACGACGTGCGTTGTACACGAAGGATGTTTTGGTAGAGGAACATGTCTTCGACGAGCAAGGTCGTGAGATCAAGACGTTTGGGGGAAATGCCAATTCCGGAAAAGAAGA
>CAYRVL010000006.1:51937-57079 GCA_964427665.1 uncultured Fluviicola sp.
CTTTCGAACTTAGCAAAGTTGCTAACTTCGAAACCTCCATTTCGATGGCTCGTCCAATTTTTTCTTGTCCCAAGGCCTTCGTTTCCAAGATCATCAGCCTTTTCCAATTAGGGATTTATCTCCGTTATTGAACCTTTCCAGATCAATGGTGTACGAATCGGCGTTAAAATTGATCCGATGAAAAAGATAGTATTTAGTTTAATGGCGTTAGTCACAACAGGGTTGACTTATGGACAGTACAATGCCTGTGCAGGTAAAAGCGAGATCCGAGAGGAGCGCATGGTGAAAACCACCAACGAACAAACCGGACAGATTTATATCGATACGGTTTATGTAAAACCAACAGAAACCGATGTGCACGGAAACTTGAAAGGAAACCAATACGATCTGGCTGTAGATGGTGCATTTGAGGGACAAACTATTCTTGTTGTAAACATCTGCGGGAATACGATGGATATGGCCCGTGCAGCGGTCAAAGAAAAAGGTTTCAACATGGTTGTACTGAATGGCTTCCCGAGCACGACTCAGTTCACTGACTATTTGAAACAATCGTGTCAATTTTGGGTATTGTCCGGTGGAACGAATACCAAAATCAGTGAAGACTATCTGAAGATCATCGAAGCGTATTTCAATAGTGGTCGCGGTGTGTACGTTTGGAATGATAACACGCCGTATCATAATGAGGGCAATCAGATCACAGATTATTTATTAGGGGTCACTATGTCCGGCGAATACTGGGGTGATAAGGTGTTGGGTTTTAAAACCGAGCAATCACAATACGGTTTGGTCGCAAATCATTTGATCACAACGGGTTTGGAAACCGTTTACGAAGGAATTACGATCTCTACGATCCACGATCCTAAACAAAATTTGGAACCAATCTTCTATTCCAGTGATGGAAATGTGGTTGCAGCCGTTTATGAACAACAAGGAAAACGATTGATCGTGGATGGGGGCTTTACCCGACTTGCAGTGAAATGGGATGCTGCGGGTACAGCAAGATATGTTAAAAATGCAGCAGCGTGGTTGGCCAATGTCGAACGCTTTGGAACGGAAGTAAGCTCAGTTAAGTAAATTGAAGGTCGGTGAAAGCCGGCCTTTATTTTTCGTTGAACGATTCTAAATGGATTTCAGTTCCATCAAAAACAGCATAAGTGCAGTAGTTGAACCATTCACCAAGATTCAAGTACCGTGAATTTGCTTGCAGCTGTATGTCGAGTGGCAAATGACGATGTCCAAAAATAAAAAAGTCCTGATGCTTTGTTTGCAAATACTCTTTGCAATAAACAATCAACCATTCACCATTTTCTCCGTGAAAGATCGAATCGGCATCTCCGGTTGCGGCACGCGATTTTCTAGAAAAGAAATGAGCCAATCCTATGCCGAAATTCGGATGCAATCGCGCAAAACACCACTGCGACCAACGTGCGGCAAACACCTTTTTGATGAATTTGTATCCGCGATCACCCGGACCTAGTCCATCTCCGTGACCAATGAGGAATTTTTTTCCGTTGTATTCCCGTTCGATGGGCGAGCGGTGTACCTGAACCCCTAACTCTTGCGGGAAATAATCAAACATCCACATGTCGTGATTGCCGGTAAAGAAATGAACTGGAATCCCTCGATCTGTCAACTGGGCAATCTTGCCTAAAAACCTGGTGTATCCTTTCGGAATGGCGTGTTTGTATTCAAACCAAAAATCAAATATATCGCCTACCAAATACAGTTCATGTACATCATGCTCAATGGATTCGATCCATTCGATGATGCGTTGTTCCCTGTCGCGGGTAGGTTTTCCCGTTGGAACCCCCAAATGGAAATCAGAGGCAAAATAAATGCGTTTACCGGACGGGATCGTTGCCATTAAAAACCAAAGATCGATTTAAGCGCCTGCTCAAGCTCCATACCACGCAATTTAGTATCAATGATATTTCCGTCGCGGTCCACCAAAACCGTAAATGGAATGGAACTGACTTGATACATTTTGGCTACCTCGTTCGACCAGTATTTGAGATCTGAAACGTGGTAAGGCCATTCCAATCCATCTTTTTCGATCGCAGCCAACCAAGCATTCTTGTCTTTATCCAGGGAAACACTCATCACAGTAAAACCGGCGTCTTTGTATTTTTTGTACAAATTCACCACGTTTGGATTCTCTTTGCGACAAGGTCCGCACCACGAAGCCCAGAAATCGATCAAAACCACTTTTCCGCGCAAATCTTTCAAGGACATCGGATCTCCATTTCTATCCGCCTGTGAGAACAATGGTGCTGGATTCCCAGGTGCGAGCGCATTGGTAGCGGCACGTTTTTTCTGAATTTCGGCAAATTGTACTTTCGCAGCTTCTACATTGGGTGAACCGCTGAAACATGCTGTCAGCTGCTTCATGATTGATTCATAGGTTGCATATTCCTTATCGATGTCCAAGGTGCTCAAAACCGGTAAAAGTGCCGGAGAATTCGGGTTACGTGCAACAAACGATGTGCGGTAACTGGTAAATTGTAAATATTCTCGTTGGAAACTTTGGTTGATCGCTTCGGCATTTTCTGGCTGTCTGCGTAAAAGGGCAGAGGCACTGTCTTTTTTCGCTTGGAAACGCTGCATTTCAGCAACAAACTCGTTCAACGCAATACTTTCATCGCTTCCGGTGATGTTGTGGAAAGCAAAAATACTTTTTCCATCTGCATTTAATTTGATCACTGATTTATCGCGTAAGATCAAGTTGATATGTTGATTTCCAATGCGTAACACGTAGTAATCTTGAACTGGCACAGTGCCTTTCAACAAATAGTCACCTTTTTTGTCTAATTTACCACGTACGTAATCCACGTAATGATTGCCAAAGTATTGTGAAATGAAAATACTGTCGCGATTCGTATTGAAAATGTTTCCTGAAACCTGAACTGTAATCGCTTGTGCGAAGGTTTGGGTGATCCAAAGCGTTGAGAAAATGAGTGCGAAAAATTTCATATGTGTATTATTTTGACAGTACTTCATCCAATTTTCGTTCCAATTGTTCACCGCGTAAAGCAACACCGATGATATTCCCCTCTCGATTCAATAGAACGGTGTGCGGAATACTTTGAAAACCGTACTGTTGCGTTAAAGGTGTTTGCCATCCCATAAGATCTGAAACGTGGTTCGGCCAGATCAGACCGTCTTTAGCAATGGCATCTTTCCAAGCTTGAGGATCCTGATCCAACGAAACGGAGAAAATCTCAAACCCTTTAGACTTGTACTTTTTATACAAACGTACTACGTTCGGATTTTCTTTGCGACACGGTTGACACCAAGAGGCCCAGAAATCGATCAAAACGACTTTTCCTTTCAGCGCAGATAAGCGCAGTTCTTTTCCGGATGGGTCTTTCATGGCGATCTCCGGCGCTGCCATTGTACCGGAAACCATTGTTTGGTGCTGATTAAACCCTTCTTCCACCATGGCAACTTGTTCGCTCAAAACTTTCGTGATCGGTGAATCTTCGTGCTCCCGGCGATAAGCTTGTTCCATTTTCTTCAACAGCTCCATGTTTTTCGGATCCCAGCCATCGAATCCTGTTTCTGGCGCAGGCAATAGGGTGCTAGTGAAAATTATGTTTACGGAATTCCCCGGGTCTTTCTCTACTTGTTTCTGTACATAGAAATCGATCGGTTTGCGCAATTCTCGAAATATCGCCATTTGTTTGGCTGGATCTGTTTCCTTTGGCAACAATTCCATCTGTTTTTGAGCAAATTCATTAAACAATTTCATGTATTGCATCAATGGTGCAGCCCATTTTGGACCTTTGATGATTGGCGCAACGCTGAACGTATTCAAATCTCCATTGATCACTACTTTATCGTTCACTTCCAGCGGCATGGCAATGGTGTTTCGCTGATCTTGGCCAACAGTCATAGTATACAAGCCCATTCCAGGAATGTTTCCGTCGAGTTTGTATTTGCCGTTCATGTCAGTCATTACTTCTGCTACCGGAATGGTTCCGCGTTCTGATTGTGCTTCGATCTTGACTTTCAACAGACTTGCGCCTTTGATCTGACCTTCGATGTGAAAGTTCTTCTCCAGATTGTCCTCTGTTTTTTCTTCGCTGTTTCCACATGCGCTAAGGACGAGACCCAGAATAGCTGCAAAAAATAAACGCATAGTTATGATTGAATTAATTGTCTTAATAATTGATTAGCGGCTTTTGGATCCGCTTTTCCACCGGAAACTTTCATGATCTGTCCCATAAAAAATCCGGTCAATTGATTTTCTCCAGCTTTGAATCGTGCGAATTCATCCGGAAATTGCTCGAAAACTTGCAAAATGATCGCTTTCAAACTTCCTTCATCGGATTCCTGAATGATGTTCAATTGCTGAGCCAAGGTCTCAACGCTCGTCTCCGGATTTTCCAATAAGGCCGGGAACAATTTCTGAGAAGCTGCGGAATGCGAAACTTTTCCGGAATCGATAATGGCGATAACAGCTGCTAATTGCTTTCCTGTGATCGGGAAATCTTCCATTTCCAAACCGTTCTGGTTCAAATAGGATTTCACATCACCCATCACCCAGTTCGCAGCGGACTTGAAGTTGGCCGTATGTGCGATCACTTCTTCATAATACAAGGCAATGGCTTTGCTATCTGTCAAAATTCCTGCATCGTATTCCGAAAGACCTAGTTGATCCGTGTATTTTTGAAATAATTCACGCGGTAGGGCAGGCATTTTTGCTTTCACTTGATTCACGTACGTTGCATCCACAACGATTGGTTGTAGATCTGGCTCCGGGAAATAACGGTAATCGTTCGCAGCCTCTTTCGTACGCATCGAGATCGTAATTCCTTTCAATGCATCGAAACTGCGTGTTTCCTGTACCAGTTTTTCACCGTTTTCTAGTGCTTCGATCTGACGTTTGATCTCAAAGTCGATCGCGCGCTGTACGTTGCGGATCGAGTTCATGTTCTTAACCTCCACTTTCGTTCCGAATGCTTCAGTGCCTTTCAAACGTACGGAGATGTTCGCATCACAACGTAAAGATCCCTCTTCCATGTTTCCGTCACAAATATCCAGGTAGCGCACCAAGCGTCGTACTTCCGTTACGTAGTTGTATGCTTCCTGACTACTACGCAGATCTGGTTCAGAAACGATTTCCAAAAGTGGTGTTCCTGC
>CAYRVL010000006.1:57179-68251 GCA_964427665.1 uncultured Fluviicola sp.
TCAATCCAATGCGCTTGTCCTGTCCCTGATCATCTTTGATGAACAATTGTCCACCAGTGCAGATCGGAGTTGTGTCCTGTGTGATCTGGTAACCTTTTGGAAGATCCGGGTAGAAATAGTTCTTACGAGCAAAATGCTGGTTTTCAGCGATCGTTGCGCCACATGCCAATCCAAGTCGAACGGCATACTCGATCGTGCGCTTGTTCATTACTGGTAATGTTCCAGGATGACCAAGTGTTACCACACTCACGTTTGTGTTCGGGTGAGCCCCGTATTCATTGATATCAGAAGAGTAGGCTTTCGTTTTGGTAAGCAACTGCGCGTGTACCTCCAAACCAATTACAGCCTCGTATTTATCGTAAATGGACATTGTATTGAATAATGAACGGTAAATTTCGCCTTTTTTCGTCGAATATTGGCTGTTGAGTAGGTGTTTTTTAATCGATTATAGGGTTTTTTATAGAATTCATGAACCCTCCGATAAATTTTCAGAATAATTCAATGAATTACACACTTGAAAAATTTGACTGATATATTATTTTTTGAGTCCTCGAAGAGCAAATCTTGAAATTGGTCCTGATTTGAAAATGAATAAACATCCGATTGAAATCTTAATAATGAACGCGATAATCCGGCCACCATTCAATAAAGTTTTATCAGTGTCCATTTCATAATTTCGAACCAATTCCTTTAATGCGAAAAAAGTATTAGGTAATTCAATAATTGATTTTGCCAGATAAACAGTTCCGATCGTTGCAATAATTAATTGCATGACATTTAGTACTGTAAGTTCTATTTTAAACTCTTTATCCGATTTCACAAGTTTTTGTGCAAACCAATCTGCTTTCAAAATGAGTAAAAGTGAGATGATAAGATTTGCGACACAAGTAAATGCATTCCAATACAGGTAGCTATTAAAGCCATGTTGAAATTCTTCACCTCGACCTAAAATAGTTGATGAGTCAAGGAGAATATAGAAGGAAATTGTATACTGACTGAAATAATCGAACAGTTTGATAAAGAGAGCCAGACCAGTTAAACGAATTGAAAACGATGTAATGGTTTTATAAGTCACAATTATTGATTTTAGTTTGCTGAAGATAAAAAAAATGCCCCGCATTGGCAGGGCATTTCGATATCGTTTTGCGAGATATTCTTACAAACGTGCGATCAATTGACTCATGATCAGGGTCATTTTCGGCTCTTGACGGCTCGCAACTTCGATCACATCTTGAACGCTTACTTTCTGGATCTTTCCAGGAACACCCAAATCTGTAATGATCGAAATCGCGAAACAAGGGATCTCCATGTGTCGAGCTACGATCACTTCTGGAATTGTTGACATACCAACAGCATCCGCACCAATTGCACGTACATAGCGGTATTCAGCCGGAGTTTCCAAAGTTGGTCCTGTAAGCGCAGCATAAGTTCCTACAGAAACGCGAATGTTGTTCTCAGCGGCAATAGTTTTCGCCAAATCGATCATTCCTGCATCATACGGATCTGACATGTCCGGGAAACGCGGTCCCAATTCGTTGTAATTCTTGCCGATCAATGGGTGAGCAGGGAACAAGTTGATGTGGTCGTCCAAGATCATGATCTCACCGATCTCAAAATCCGGATTTACACCTCCTGAAGCATTGCTTACGAACAAACGCTCAATTCCTAAAGCTTTGAAAACGCGAACAGGGAAGGTAACTTGTTGCATTGTATACCCTTCGTAGTAGTGAAAACGACCTTGCATCGCAACGACAGATTTTCCACCCAATATTCCGAAGATCAATTTTCCGGAGTGACTTTCTACGGTCGATACTGGAAAGTGTGGGATGTCTTGGTAAGGAATCTCATCGATCACCTCGATCTCTTTAACCAATCCTCCCAAACCAGTTCCTAAAATGATCCCGATCGTTGGTTTTACTTGCGTGCGTGAGTGGATAAACTCAACCGCCTCTTTCATTTGTTCTAACAACATATGCGTTCAATGTATCAATTAAGTCTTGTTCACGATCGAAGCGCAAGGTCATTTCCTGAACGAAACACGGACAACCGCTTTGCTGTAAGGTTGTTTTCCACGGCAGTAGGCGAACCGCATCTTTCTCAGTAGTGACTAAGGCAATCGAACGTCCGGCAAAAGTAGCAACTTTTTGCAGAATTCGCTGAATGTCTGCGGCCGTAAAGTCGTGATGGTCGGGAAATTCCATGGTGTGCACGTCGTGATCCTCAGCTAAAAAACGTTTTAGCGGCGCAGGCTGCGCGATGCCCGTAACCAATAAAATTTCGTCAACATTTTTCCAGTCTTCTCCAAAAAGTCCTTTTTTATCTCCGTAAATGATCTCTGAAAAGAAGATTTTATCCTTCGATAAAGGGATGCGTTCGTAAAAAACTTGTTTTTGAGCAGGACTAAGATTACTCGGTGATTTGGTTACGAGAACCAGATCAGCTCGTTTCATACCAGATCTACCTTCGCGCAAATTTCCGGCAGGGAAGGGGAAATCGCGAAATACTGGACGGTCGTAGGTCATCAACAGGATATTCATTCCCGACTTAACCGCTCGGTGCTGGTACGCATCATCTAAAATGATCAAGGAGTCATCGTACGTGTCTCGAATGTACTGCACGCCAATACTGCGTTTTTCAGAGACGATTACTGGAACATTCCCCTGGAAACGGTTGAAGTACATCAAGGGTTCGTCACCAATTTCTTCAGCAGTACTAGTTGATTTTGCTTCCAGAAGTCCTTTTGTTGCTCTTCCATAACCACGAGAAAGAATGACTGGGTGCTGTTCGGTAAATTTTGCTGCCAGAAAAGCGGTGAAAGGCGATTTGCCAGTGCCTCCTACGGTGATGTTTCCAACGCAGATCGATTTTCCCGGAATTTCAAGTGATTTTTTGATCCCCCAATCATAGAGTTTGTTCCTAAACCAAGTGATACACGCATAGATTAGCGAGAACGGTAAAAGGATCAATCGAAGGGATTTCATGGTCTAAAAATAGAAAAAATCAGTCAGGAACCGTTGATTCATTCTCCACAACAACTTTCCAGCTCTTCTGAACGAATCCGATGTAATCCTGACTGATTTCCTTAACTAAACTGCAAACTATCACTGCCATCTTACAGGCCGTGAGAACCTAACAAACTTTGAATAATGGTTATATACCTGTTTATGAACTTACATCCACTTTGCTGAAAACTTGTTGAAGTCTTCGCGCACCTCATTGAACACTTTTTCGAAACTGTTCACCAAATCTTGCTCAGCAGCGTGGTACTCCATTTTTCGGTGATCCACAGCTACCGGATTGCTTTTGATCTCTTCCAACAAGGATTGCTCATTTTCGCGAACCTTGTGTGCGATTTCATCTATGTTATTGCGTTGAATGATGAATTGGTTTTGAAAATGCTCTACTTCCGCCAAAACCTCTTGTGCGTTGTTCTTTTGAGCTAATTCCTCCAATCTTCCTTTCAAAATTGTGATCTCATCTTTGTAGAAATCCAATTTTTTCAACCATTCAGTGTTTTCTTCGTGTTGCTTGTAAATTGACTCATTCGTTGCCATACTCATTCTTTTTTTAGGGTGTTTTTACTGTGTCATGATGACAGTACAAAGGTTTTGATATTGTACTTCATAAAACATGATATTTGTCAGGAAAGTACCTAATTTTTATCAGGATTGCTAATCTGAACTGTTAAAATCATCAGGTGATCACGTATTTCTTTTTTAATAGCTTTGCATCATGGCAACAGTGAATGACATCGTCCGGTTCTTAAACGAATTGGCACCTTTTACCTATCAGGAGTCGTATGATAATTCCGGGTTATTGGTCGGAGATCCGGAAATGGAAGTGAGCGGTGTAGTCGTTGCGCTGGATATGACGGAAGCGGTTGTGGATGCTGCCATCGCGCAAGGTGCAAACGTAGTTTTGGCACATCACCCGATCATTTTTAAAGGACTGAAACGCTTGACTGGTTCCAATTACGTGGAGCGAACGGTCATGAAAGCCATCCGCCATGGAATAGCTCTGATCGCGGCACATACCAACTTGGATAATTATCGCTTTGGTGTGAATCACGTTATTTCGGAGAAATTGGGATTGAAAAACACGCGCATTTTGGTTCCGAAAGAGGCAAGTTTGCTCGGTTTGACTGTTTTCGTTCCAGGATCTCACGCTGAATCCTTGCGTGTGGCATTGGGTGAAGCTGGTGCCGGTTCTATCGGAGAATATGATCAATGCAGTTTTAGTTCTTTAGGTACAGGACGCTTCAGGCCCTTGGAAAATTCCAATCCGTATATTGGAAAAACGGGTGAATTGGAGTCAGTTTCTGAAGAGCGCGTTTCCGTGATCTTGGAAAAACACCAATTAAGTGCCGTGTTGAAAGCTATGGTGGCCAATCACCCTTATGAAGAGGTAGCGCACGAAATAGTCGCGTTGAATAATGAAAATCAGTATGTGGGTAGCGGAATGGTGGGAGAGTTGTCAGAACCCATGCGAACACTTGATTTTTTGAGATTCGTCAAGGAAAGTTTTCAATGTGGGGCAATTCGCTATACCTCACCGGTGAAAACGGATGTGAAACGTATTGCGGTATGCGGTGGTTCTGGAAGTTTTTTACTGGATGCGGCAAAACGCGCGCAAGCGGATGTGTTCATTACGGCTGACTTTAAATACCACGAATTTTTTGATGCGGAAGAAGCTATTGTCATCGCGGATATTGGACATTTTGAATCCGAACAATACACTTCTGAATGGTTAGTGCAGGTTTTGATCAAAAAATTTACTACTTTCGCGGTTCGTTTAGCGAATGTGAATACGAATCCGATAAATTATCTCTAAGAGTATGGCTGCAAAGGCAAGTACAAAAGAAACTACAATTGCTGAAAAGTTAGATGCATTGTATGCATTGCAAAAAATTGATTCTCAAATCGATAAAATCAGAACGGTACGCGGTGAGCTGCCACTGGAGGTACAGGATTTAGAGGACGAGATCGAAGGTCTGGAAACGCGCATCAAGAAGATGCAAGACGAAGCGAAAGAGTTAGAAACTGAGTGTGCTGATCGCAAAAATGCCATCAAAGAGGCGGAAGCAGCGATCGCAAAATTCAAAGAACAACAAAATAACGTGCGCAACAACCGTGAATTTGAATCGCTTGCGAAGGAGATCGAATTCCAGGACTTGGAGATCAAGTTGCACGACAAGCGTATCAAAGAAGCGAAAGCAAAAGTAGCTGCCAAAAAAGAAGTTTTGGACGAGGCGAAAGAGCGTTTAGAAATGCGTAAAGGTGATTTGAAAGAGAAGAAAGGCGAACTAGACGAGATCGTTGCTGAAACACAAAAAGAAGAACAAACTTTAGTGGATGCTTCTGAAAAAGCAAAAGCAGCTATTGATAATCGTTTGATCGCTGCTTATGACCGTTTGCGTACAAACGCAAAAAATGGTTTGGCAGTAGTGGGTGTAGATCGCGACTCGTGTGGAGGATGTTTTAACAAGATCCCACCACAGCGCCAGTTGGATATCCAATCTAAACGTAAAGTGATCGTTTGCGAGCACTGTGGTCGTATTTTGGTTCCTACAACAGAAGAAGAAGCATAATACCCTAGAAATATATGCGAAAATGGTCGGCGTTTGTCGGCCATTTTTTTTTGCGCGGATACGTGAACGAAACAATTTGAAGCCGCGCTTTGTTCCGTTTTTTAAGCGTCTGACTTCTTACAGAAAAAAAGCGCTTATAAGCCGTGTAATTTATGATTTATTGCAGTTTCGCGCTCGCACTTTTCGTATTTTTGCACCTGACATTTTTAGAAATTCCTTTTCATGGAAAAATTGGCAAATGCATTGCTTTCAATGCGCGCAATGGCACTCGGTATGTTTGTATTCCTTTCCGGAATCGCGATTGCAACTTTTATTGAGTCTGACCAAGGGATACAGGCAGCCAAATTGTGGATTTATAATGCGCTTTGGTTCGAGATCCTGATGGTGTTTTTGACGATAAATATGGTTTCTAATATTTTCCGCCACCGCATGTGGAGCCGTGAAAAGATTGCGATGTTGCTCTTCCACCTTTCGTTCATTGTGATCATGATCGGAGCTGCCGTTACGCGTTACATCAGTTTTGAAGGAACCATGCCGATCCGCGAAGGAGAAACATCGAATATTTTGTATTCTGCCGATCCGTATCTCTGGGTGCGTATCAACGATGGTAAAATGCAAGCAACGAACGATACCAAGGCTTTTTTGGCGGAATCCTATCCGTTCAATAATACGGATCTGGAATTGTGGTTGCCTAAACATCCAAACAACATTCGCATTGAATACGTGGATTTTAAATCCAAGCACATCGACACGCTGAAGATCGATCCGAAATTCAAAACTTCGGCTTTGGATATCGTCACGGACGGAATGACTTCGAATTTCGTCGTGGATAACGAGATCGCTGCCATTGGTGGAATTCAAGTAGCTTTTTCGGAAAAAGAAAAAGTGATCGGAGTAAACGTTTACCGCAAAAACGGACAATTGATGATCCGTCCTTCGATGCCCATGCAATTCATTCCGATGAATAAAATGAAAGAAGCGCGTGAAACTGGACAAACGCCGCCGGATTCGGTTTACGTGCGCGTGGCTGCAGGAGAAGAAGTTCCGTTTGCAACAACGACCTTGTACCAATTGGCTGGATCTCAATTTGTATTCAAACAAGAGATCAAGAACGCCGGGAAAGAATTGGTGCCTTCCGGTCGCCGCGATGTGGGGCTGGATTACCTGACGGTAAAGATCACCGATGGTACTAAATCAAAGATCGTAACGCTGCCCGGTGGTATGCGCGAGATCCCGCAGCCGACATTTTTTGAGTTCAACGGACTGAATTACCACATGGAATATGGCAGCAAACGCATCGAATTGCCTTTTGGGATGAAATGCATCGATTTCATGTTGGATCGCTATCCGGGTTCTGATATGGCTTCGTCATATGCCAGTATTTTGCAGATCGTGGATGAAAAACGCAAAGTATTCACCCAAAAACGCGTATTCATGAACCACGTATTGGATTACGATGGGTATCGCTTCTTCCAGTCGGCGTACGATCAAGATGAAAAAGGAACGATCCTGAGTGTGAATCACGATTGGTGGGGAACGAATATTACGTATTTAGGATACTTAATGATGACGATCGGGATGATCATGAACTTGTTTGCACCTGTTTCGCGTTTCCGTGAAATGCTTTCGAAATTGAATAAATCTTCCAAAACAGTCGCTGTGGTTGCTTTTACCGCACTGGCATCGCTGAGCTATGCCCAAGATGGTACTGCTCACGACCATGCCGGACATGACCACGCAGCGCATGATCATACGGGACATGACCATACGGATCACGATCACGCAGCACACGATCACGCTCATGAGGAACCACAGACGCAACCTGCTGCAAGTGCTACTCCGATCGTGCGATTCATCTCTGAAGAGCACAGCGATAAACTAGCGCATTTACTGGTGCAAGATTTCAAAGGACGTATTGTGCCGATGCATACCGTTTGTCGCGAAATCCTTATCAAATTATACCGCGGATCAACATACGAAGATCGCAATGCTGTTCAAACGGTATTGTCGATGCACATGTATCCGGAATACTGGTTGGATCAAAAAGTGATCTACGTGCATACCGCTGTTCGCGAAAATTTGAAGTTGAACAAATACGTTTCATTCAAAGAAATTGCTTCCAATACGGGTGAATTCAAGTGGATGGATGCTTACAACGCTGCCTTGCGCAAAGCAGAATCCCGTCAGAGCGAATATGAGAAGAAATTGATCAAATTGGGTGAGAAGTTTCAGGTGCTTCTCAGTGTGGTGAACTGGGAATACATGAAGATCATTCCGTTGAAAGGAGATCGCGGGAATCGATGGTTCATGCCATTCAATCCGGAATTGCGCGCAACCGATACCATAACGAGTACCTTGGCAATTCGCTATATTTCCTCCTTGAATGAAAGTGCTATAAATCCGGGGAATTATGCCAATTCCGAGAAGTTGCTAACGGCCTTGATGAAAATGCAGCGCAGTATTTCTCCGGCGCATATTTTACCGACAGAAACTCATGTGCAGGTCGAGATCTCGTATAACAAAATGGGGATCTTTAGAAACGCAGAATACAGTTATTTGCTGTTTGGACTGATCCTCATGATCACGTTCTTTATCAAAGTGTTAAAAACGGCCACTGTGCGTTCAGAATTGATCTTCAAGCGCATCCGTCAGGTGGTGTCGTCCTTGTTTGTCCTGATTTTCTTGTATCATGGCACCGGACTAGGAATGCGTTGGTATGTTTCCGGACACGCTCCATGGAGTGACGGATACGAAGCGGTTGTCTTCATTGCTTGGGTGACCGCAGGAGCGGGATTGATCTTTTCGCGCAAAAATCCGGGAATCTTGGCGGGAGCGGCTTTGTTGGCAGCATTCATGATCATGGTAACGGAATTGAACTTATTGGATCCGGAGATTACTCCTTTGCAGCCGGTATTGAAGAGTTATTGGTTGATGATCCACGTAGCGATCATTACCGGAAGTTACGGATTCCTGGGCTTATCCTGTATCCTGGGCTTGTTCAACTTGGTACTGTTCGTATTCAGAAGTCCGCGCAATGGCGAGAAAGTAACGCGCAACATCAACGAATTGACTTACGTTTCGGAAATGACCATGACCATTGGATTGTTCATGTTGACGATCGGAACGTTTTTGGGCGGTATATGGGCCAATGAGTCTTGGGGAAGATACTGGGGCTGGGATCCAAAAGAAACATGGGCCTTGGTGTCTGTATTGGTTTACGCGATCATCATGCACTTCCGTTACATTCCCGGTTTGAAAGGCAATCTGGCGTTCAATATCGCAGGTTTCTGGGGTTACGCCGCGATTATCTTTACTTTCTTCGGTGTGAATTTCATCTTGGTAGGATTGCATTCGTACGCGAACGGTGACGGGGCTGTGAATTTACCAAGTTATGTGTATGTTTTAGTCCTCATTTTCTTGATCCTAACGGTGTTCGCGATCCGAAGAAACAAGAAATACAGTAAAGACCTTCGCAATTCCTTGTAAGTATGGAACAGAAAATTGATCTTTTGGCTTTTGGCGCCCATCCGGATGATGTAGAATTATCTGCGGCAGGAACTTTATTGAAGCACAAAGCGATGGGTTACACAACCGGCATCATTGATATGACGCAGGGTGAATTGGGTTCGCGCGGAACGATCGCAACGCGTTACGAAGAAGCTGCGGATGCCGCACAGATCTTACAACTGGATTACCGCGGAAACGTGCAGCTGGCAGATGGTTTTTTCGAGGAGAACGAGGAGAATTTACGTGCATTGATCACCGAAATTCGGCGTTTTAGACCAGAGATTGTATTGGCAAATGCCATTCGGGATCGCCATCCGGATCACGGAAGAGGAAGTTCATTGGTTTCGCGGGCTTGCTTTTTAGCCGGTTTGCGCAAGATCGTAACGATGTGGGATGGCGAAGTGCAGGAAGCGCACCGTCCGCGTGCCGTTTATCATTACATTCAGGATCGGTACATAGAGCCTGATTTTGTGGTAGATGTATCGGAGTTCGTGGAACAAAAGATTGCGTCAATCCAAGCGTACAAGACCCAGTTTTGGGATCCGAAATCCGCAGAGCCCGCAACACCAATTTCCGGAGCTGATTTCTTTGATTTCATCCGAGGACGCATGAAAGAAATGGGCCGACCAATCGGTGCTGCGTATGCGGAAGGATTTACCGTAGAGCGTTACGTTGGCGTAAAAGACCTATTCGATCTGCAGTAATCACAACTGCGCTTTCACGTTTTCCAATACCTTTTCAAACGCAGCTTTCAGATCCGGATCGGTAATGCCATTCTGGAAGTTCTCTCCGAATTTCGGCAAACTGAAGTGTCCCAGGATTTTTGCATCGTGGATCGGAAATCGTGTTAATGCTGCTTCCATAACAAATTTGGCTCCCAAACCACCTGGTGACGTGGATAATAACAACATGGGTTTGTGCTGAAAAACGCCGCTTTTGGCGCGGGAGCACCAATCCAAGGTGTTTTTGAATGCTGCGGTGTAGGAACCGTTGTGTTCCGCCATAGAAATCACTAATAGATCTGCCTTCTCAATGATCTCTAACAATTCTTCTGCTTCGTCCGGAATACCATCGATCTCTTCTTTGTCTGCCGAATAAAGTGGCATTTCAAAATCGTTCAGGTCGATCAGATTCACGTGCCCGTTCAGTTGATGTGCTGCCCATGCTGCAAATTGCTGATTGATCGATCTACTACTGGTGCTTGCTCCAAATGCTAAAATAGTCATGTTTGTATTTTTTAGTAAAATTAAAGAACCTTTTGAGCTTTGGTGAACAAAAACAGCGCTATATTTGTCGTGTACGATATAATCTAAAACGATATAAAATGCAATTTTACGATTTAAGCGTGCGGAAACCGAACGGAGAGAACATCGATTTCAAAGACCTGCATGGAAAAGTGGTTTTAGTAGTGAATACAGCTACCAAATGTGGACTGGCTCCCCAGTTTGATGGATTGGAAGCTTTGCACCAGCGCTATAAGGACCAGGGATTGGTGATTTTGGGTTTTCCGTGTGATCAGTTTGCCGGTCAGGAGCCAGAAACAAACGACACGGTAGAGGAAACGTGTAAGTTGAATTTTGGTGTGACCTTTCAATTGACAGAAAAGGTGAAAGTGAACGGGAATGAAACGCATCCGGTTTTTCAGTTTCTGAAAGGGAAATTGGGTGGCTGGTTTGGCTCCGGAATTAAATGGAATTTCACGAAGTTCGTGGTGGATAAACAGGGCAAACCGATCAAACGATTTTCGCCGACGACCACACCGGATAAAATGGAAGCATTGATCAAACGCTTACTTGCCGCATGACACCGGCTTTGAAATTGGAGAACCAGTTGTGTTTTCCCTTGTACACCGCATCGCGTTTGGTCGTACAAGCATATACGCCTTTGTTGAAAACCCTGAATTTGACGTATCCGCAGTACCTCGTTTTGTTGATCTTGTGGGAAAAGGATGGTATTTCAGTGGGACAGATCACTGGGC
>CAYRVL010000006.1:68351-78071 GCA_964427665.1 uncultured Fluviicola sp.
GTTTTGTTGATCTTGTGGGAAAAGGATGGTATTTCAGTGGGACAGATCACTGGGCGCTTGCATTTGGATACAAATACTGTAACTCCTCTATTGAAACGGATGGAAAGCGACGGCTGGCTGTTTCGGGAACGCTCCAAATCGGATGAGCGGAAAGTAGAAGTGCGATTAACCGAAAAGGGCCGGGAAGCGGAAAAAAAGGCGGTTGAAATTCCGAACCAATTGGTTCAGGGACTTACTTGTTCTTCGGAGGCACTTCAGGAATTAAAAACACTATTGGATAAATTAATTCAGAACGCATAAAAAAAAGGCACTCCGAAAAGTGCCTTTTTCTTGTTTAAGTAGTTGGAATTATTTGATCACGCTCAAGCGCAAAGTTTGTTTTGTTTCTCCTGCACCGATCACCGCGAAGTAAATTCCTGCTTCAAGATCAGTTGTTGAGATGTGCAAGGTATGTGTTCCTTGTGCCATTTGCTCGTTTGCAAGTGTTTGAACGATCTGACCGTTCACGTTCATCAAAACCGCTGTAACCACATGTGTATTTTGAAGATCGAAGGACAAGATAGCTTGATCGTTTGTTGGATTTGGGTACAAGCTAACGAAAGCCAATTGCGTTGCTTCTTCCAAACCTACCAATCCGGTGAAATCAACGTTGCTTAACAAAGGAGAACCAGCGGCTGGGCGGTAATCCGGAGCTAAGTAGTTGTATGGCGTAGTCAAAATGTTTGCTGTCGAAGTCAAGGAGTCGTTGTTGTTTGCATCGAACCAAGAGATGATATCAAAAGTACTTCCGTTGTTCTTTTCTGTGGCACGCCCTGAAGAAGTTCCAGCCACCAAGTTGTTTTTGTACAAGATCAAGTCATTTCCGGCATTCGCTTCACAAGCAGTTCCATCGATGTGAATTCCACGTGGGAAATCCATGAATACGGAGTTGCGGATATCAATTGCAGAGTTACGACGGATACGTGCACCGCGACGGTAACCTGAAGCAATTGTAGCACCTGTATTTCCACGGAAAGGTCCGATCGCTGTGATGTTCGAGAAAGTTGCGTTTGTTTGCGGGGTAGAAGCAGATCCGGAAGCATCGTTATCGGATTCGAATCCTTCTGAAGTAGAAATAGACGGGTTATCCGCGATGTTCGGGTCACGAACGATCAAACCGTATTGAATGTTTCCACGGAAACCAAAGTCTGTATCGAAATCGTCATCCAAATTGCGGTAAGAAACCAAGTGGTGAGCGTTTACTGTTCCACCGAACCACTCGTAAGCATCATCATTTCCGAAAGAGATCTGAATGTGGTGAATGGTTGTCCCATCACCTACAGAACCCATGGTCAAAGCGTTGATCTCTTTATCTGTTTGATAAGCATATCCAGAGAATTCAATGCGCAAGTACGCTAGCGTTCCTGAGTTGTCATTATCATTTGGTGTTGTTCCACCTCCAAATTCTGTATCTGCTGTTGGTGCCAAACCTTCGATGTTTGCGATTCCTCCAGGCTGGTTATTGGATGCATTTCCTAAAAGAACAATTCCTCCCCAGTCACCAGCTGCACGTGTTCCTGCAGGTTGGTTTGAAGTAAATACGATTGGTGCATTTGCCGTTCCGGCTGCAACCAATTTCGCGCCTTTTGTTACAAACAATCCAGATCCGGGTACGCTTTTGTCTCCCATGATCACGGTTCCCGGCTCAATGGTTAAGGTTGCGCCATTTTTTACGTAGATCTGACCTTGTAGCAAGTAAATGTTGTTTGCAGTCCAAGTTGTATTGGTCGTGATGTTTGTTGTGATCGTTGTATTGGAAGTTCCATAATTGGTGTTTTGAGGGTCCCAGTTTGCCCATCCGTCTGTCCACATGGCAGTTGGAGCTGGTGCAAAGGCTCCACGGTAAGAAGTTTCCTCAAAAAATGTTTGGCTCATTGCTAGGGCTGAAAGGGAAGCAAATAGCCCTGATAGGTAAATCTTTTTCATCTTTTTCTTTCTTTATTTTTTCTGACACAAAATTGATATAGTAACCTTGTTTGGAGCTTAGGTAAAGGTTATCGTTGTGATGGGAATGCGTTAAGTTTTCGTGAATATCCGGTAGCAATTTGTTTACCTTGAAATGAAAAACCCTGCCCGGTGAAGCGGAGCAGGGTTCTTGTAAACTGTATGCTATGATCTTACAGTTTAATACTCAAGGATAAGGAAATGGTTTGTCCCAAGCGTGTGCGCCACACTTGATCATCCACGCCTTCCTGATATCCGTTGTTATTTGTTTTCTCACCAATGAAAATCGTGTTCACTGCTTGGTTGAACACTCCTGTTTTCTCGGTCTGTACGTTGTTTTGGTAGAAGATCTGATCCTGTGCCAAGATGTTTTGGAAATTGATCTTGAATTCAGCTTTTTCCTTCCAGAACGATTTACTCAATTGCAAGTCGATGAAAGTTCGTGCATTTTCCCAAAGATCCGGTTCATTCACGTTTCCTACAATGGCAATACGTTCGCCAACGCGGTTTACGTTCACTGATGCTCCCCAGTGTTTCTCCGGGTGCTTGTATTGAATTCCGGCGTTGAATACATAAGGAGATTGCCCTTGCAACGGACGTGAATCTGCCGTTGAACCTAAAACACTCGATACGTCAACTTTGGAACGGATCACGGCGATGTTTCCGTAGATCGTAAAATATTTTGCAACCGAAGCAGAGTCCGTTTTAAACAACGATGAGATCAAGGAACGTGCTTCTAATTCCAAACCGAAGTTGTGTGCAGTTGGTACGTTGCGGAAGGAGATCTCACCGGTTACATCCGGACGGGAAACTTGCTCGATTGGATTGCTGAAATGCTTGTAGAATGCTGTTGCGGTGATCAATTGGCCTTTTCCAGGGTAGCGTTCGAAGCGTACATCGAAATTATTGATCTTGGCGCGAACCAATTGGTCGTTTCCTGACACCACAAAATTCGTAGTGAAATCGTAGAAGGCAAATGGTGCCAACTCGCGGTATTCCGGTCGGTTCAACGTTTGTGAGTAAGAACCGCGGATGTTATTCTTGTCTGTTAGACTGAACACAGCGTTTACGGATGGCAAGATGTCCAGTTTGTTCGTGTTGATCTCTAACGGTGAATTGTCGTCTTTTCGTGCCTTCAATTGCTGATTGAAATGCTCCATGCGCGCTCCGTAGATCAAATGCCATTTCCCGAATTTGTTGTCAGCTTGAACATAAGCTGCGTTCAATGTAGATTGAGCTGTGTAAGCATCCGAGAATTTTGTACCGTCTGTTAATTTAAATCCACCGATACCATTGTTTCCATTTTCTGGTGCTTGTATCAAGCCCATGTTCTGCGAGGCGAAGATCTGATCTTCCGGCAAGTACAACAAGTTTTCGTTGAATGTAATGTTTCCACCTACGATACCGTAACGGGTGTATCCCAATTGACGTGCTTCGAATGCGCGATCGCGGTATTGCAAGTAGTAACCGATTTTCACATCCATTTTCGCTGTTTTGGAATCGATCAGTTTGTACGTTGCGTCCACACGACCGTTGTAAGCATTTTCGCGATTTTCAGAGAAGAACATGCCACCGCCGTAAGCAGGACCAACGTTAGTGTATGAAATATTGGCCACGTACATCGTATCGCGCGGATTTGGATCACTTGGATCGATCACGTCTTTGAAACGGGTGTAAATGGAACGGTTCAAACTCGGAATCACACGCTTCACGTTGCTGTAAGAAGCGATCCAGTTGATGCGCAATTTTTCACCTTTCATCAAGTGGTCACCACTCAATTGTCCGGAATAGATCTGATTAGACGTGAACCAACGTGCATTGGAACGCAACAAACTTGGATTTGCTTCCAGAGGATTGATCTCGCCGGTACGGTTGATCAATTTGTCATCCGAGTTGATACTGTAAATGTTCTTGAACGAAATGGTATTATTCTTATTGACACGTAGTGAGAAATTCGCCATAGCTCCCGCCAATACTTGTTCTACGTTATTCTTGTCCAAGTATTCGTAATCCAATTGAGAGGCTTGCGGGGCATTCGGATCTGAGCTATTCGTGTAACCGCGACGCGTTGTTTCAGTATAGGTGAACGTTCTGCTGTATGTCAAGGCACCGATCGCTCCAAAATCCATTTCTTTGATCTTCGTGCGTACACCTCCTGAAGCTTGTAAGCTGTAGTTTGGCGAGAAGTTCTTATTAACAAGGTTCCAGTTTGTTGAAAATTGTTGGGCTAATCGTGCTTGATCGGTGATCAGAAGCGGATACGATCCATAAGCCGGAATGGCTTCCGACATGCTGCGTGAGCCATTATCGATCCCCAACCAATCTGTTTTACTTCCCTGATAGCTCTGTTGTGTTTTGAATGTGGTCATGGTATTGTATCCACCACCTGCAGAAAAGGAAAAGAAATTTTTATCCGGAATACTTTTCGTGTTGATCTGGATGATTCCACCTGCGAATTCGGCCGGCATATCCGGTGTTGCTGTTTTGGAAATGATCAGATTGTCCAACATATTCGATGGGAAAATGTCGAATGAAAAGGCTTTACGATCCGATTCAGAACTCGGCAGGGGAGCGCCATTCAAAAAAGCAGCGTTGTAGCGATCGTTCAAACCGCGAATGATCGCAAATTTATTCTCTTGAATGGAAGCACCGCTAGAAAGTTTGATCACATCTCCGGTAGTTTTGGCAGGTGTGCGTGCAATGGCAGTCGATGAAACCACATCCATCATCGCGTTCGCTTCTTTTTGCATCAAGGTGACGCCGATATCTGTTGCCTCGTTGCGTTTTGCATAAACGATCACTTCACCGATCGAATCGTCTTGTGCCATTCCGTAATTGATCTCTAAAATCTGACCCGGTTTCAAGTCAATGCCTTCCAATACGCGTATTGGAAATTCGGCAGAGAAGATCTTTAACGAATAAGTTCCGGCATTTAACCCAACAAATTCGTAATTTCCGTCAAAATCGGTTAAGGTCTTTTTTTCGGTGGGGATTAATTCTACCTGTGCAGAAAGCAGCGCTTCACCAGTGCCTTCTTCATAGATTTTTCCTTTGATTACCGCGTTTCCTTTGTCCTGAGCGAATAAAACTCCGGCTAGAAATAGGCAAACAACTGTTAAAACATTTTTCATAGCATACATTAATTTGCTGCAAAGTAACCCCCGTCAGGTTACTGAAAAAGAACAGTTGTATTATGACTTTATGAGTGTTGTTTTAAAATAAAATGAATTGACTTAACATTGACTTAACGCAAACTAAAAGGATTCAGTATTCGCGGGCTATCCAGCGAAAACTGCAACGAAATCCGCGGCTTAAACTCGTTGAATCAGATTGCTGATCGAAGTCCTCTTCCGGTGCCAGATCCACGTGCTGTAACCATGCTTTTCCCGCAGTCCAGGCTTTCTCAGCTAATTGTTTCTTAACATTACTGTGCAAGAAATAGAGTTGGGTTTGCTGTTTGCCTTTCAGGTCAGGAATAACTTTTGCCGGAAATGGAAAGTCGAACGGTGATCGGTTCGCTGCATTCAAACGCTCCTTGTTTTTTGTGGACATCTGCTGCAAGATCGTCTCATTGTACTTTTCTGCTTGGATCCACTCGTTTTTATTAGGCAGATCATAATCTGGAAAACGCACGATGGATTGCGGTTTTCGGATCTGGGGAAGTTTACCGGCCAGGAATTTTTCGATTGTGATGATGCTATCCGGATCTCGAGTCGGACGCCATTCCAGTTGTTCGTTCTTGATCAGGAAGTATTCAAAAACCCGATCAGAACGCCATTTACAATACGCGATCATTTGTTCGTATGTCAGACCAAGAACCGGAAAGTCCCGAAACCGCGGCGATCGCAGGTAATCGCTTTCGAATTCATGGTATCTGCCGTCCAGATTCAACCAAAGCGAGGTGTCCGGCAAAATGGCCTTGTAAGCTTCAGAATTTTTTCCGTAAGTCCGACTGGTCCAATACAGGAATTCCAACCAATTGAAATTGGTAACGTCCGTTCGATCCATACCCAGATCATCCGTTATCCAGACGATTCCCGGAGCATTGTTGGTGTAGGGCCATGTTTTTTCTGGACGCTTCCAGGAAACCAACCAAAGAATGCCCAAAAGACTTCCGGTAATGAAAAGAATTCGCATAACCGATTAAGCCAAAAACGAAGAATGGTTACAAAACTGAGGTGATTTCCGCTGTTTTGTCGTTTAATTCGATGACTGTGCCACGCGATTTTCCCAACATTTGTTGTGCAACCGGTGTATTTGCGCCAATTCCCGTGTAGTGAATGCCATTCAAGGTCACCGGGCCAACAGGTAAACCAACCATTAAGTGCAGATCCGCCACTGAAACGATGGATCCGGATTCGATGGTGTGCGATTCATCCATTTCCGAGAACTGGTTTGCGATAGCGTGCAATCTGCGGACTTCCTGTACTTGTTGTTGCAACAGGTCGATTTCTTGTTGTGCCATTTCACGTGCCGTTTCGAATTTGTCTCCGGCAGTGCTTTTTTGGTCAACAGCGATATCGTTTTCCAAGGAGGTAATGTCTGCATCCAGACGAGCTAATTTTTCTTCCAAGTGACGCATCACTTGTTTGTACACATCATGTTTAGTCATGGTAATCAAAAAAACGTTCAAATAAAGTTGTTAATTGTTTCAATACGTGCTCGTCTCCGTATTGCAAAGCGTGTTCTCGGATCTTTTCCGGATTGAATTCGGTATTTCCTGAAGCGAATTGTTCGATGGCTTGCGCCAATTCCGCCGAATTATTTTGTGCTACTTGTGTTCCTAAGAAATCGGGAAGTTCGTGTGCGATACCCACAGATGTTGCGATCACAGGCATACCCGTTAGCCAAGCTTCGACCAGACCGATGTTGAAGGTTTCGTATTCAGATGTCAGGATCAATCCGTCAAAATCTTGTAACCGTTCGCCAATCTCTTTCCAGTCGTATGGACCTTCGAAGTGCACGTACGATTCCAAATTATGATCACGAACCCACGATTGCCATTTATCAGTATTCTGGTCACTAATGATCGTTAAACTAAGATCGCTTTTACCTTGTTTCTTGATTTCGGATTTTACAGCCAGTTCAAACCCGGTAAATAGCATTTCCGGATTTTTGGTCAAAGGATCCAAGGTCGAAATACACACGAAATGATTCCGCTTCATTTTTTTTGCAGCATTGAGTGGAAACAAATCCACTTGCACAAAATTCGGAAGTATTTCAATTTGTGTTGTTGGGAACAAAGGTTTCATGTCTTTTCGCAACACCTCCGAAACGGCCAAAAGTTGTTTGATATACAAACTGGTTCGCTTCATGATGGTACGCTGCACTTGCGTGATCTTCCGACGCATTTCTGGTCGGTAGTAGGACGCGTGTTCTAAAACCAAAAGAGGACAATTGTAATAATGTTTGGCTTTTACGAATTGCAAACCTCGGGGCAACAGGACATGACCAAAAAGGAGATCTACGTCCTCCACGCGTTTCATTGCAGCTCGTAATGCTTGACGTTGCGACCACCAATGCCACAAGCGATTCGTTTTGTGAACAGGATGATAAGCGATAACTGTGCGAACGCCGTCGATCATTTGTTCGTCAACTTGCACCCGTTTACAGGACTTGTCGCCAATGGTGTGAATGACAGAAACTTCGTATTTACGCGCCAAAAGTGTTGCATAGCGTTGCACAAAATTGCCCACATGCGGATCCAAACGGTTTGGAAACCAGGAACTCATCAATAATATGTGTCTGTGCACTGCGGACATGTCATGAAGCTAGCACAGCGAATTTACTCATTTAATCGCGATACGCTTGGTGACTTTGGTTCCTTTTCTGTTAATATGTACTAAATAAATCCCCGCTTTCCAATGCGAGCAGTCAATGTTGGTTTCATTTCGATTGAAGCTCAGTTCTTTGCCATTCAGATCCGTTATTCGTAGTTGATCTTCCGGCTTTAAACCGGTGATCTGGATAGTTGACGCGCTTGGATTGGGATAGATCTCCACGTCTTGTAACGCCTCTTCCAAACCAAGTCCACACGACAAGCGATTGATGTATTGCCACAAGGTGTCGTTGTATTGCGTTCCAACCAGACTATTGCCCATGGTGGATCCCATCCGTACAACCACAAGATCTTGCGACGGAACAACATTGATGATCTGTCCATTCTTACCTTCTGCAGCAAACATATCCGCCGGAGCATTCGGACAGAGCATGCCGTTGAAAACAAATTGCAATTGCGGTAACATGAAAGACGATTGTCCATTCAACCATGTCAAATAGCCGTAGCTCTCGTTCAAATTCTGAGATGGTTGGATCATTTCCTGTAAGAAATTCGGATCATCTAATACGGGTGTACCATTCCAGAAACCGTTTTGAGAAAGCAGTAATCCAAAACGTGCCATGCCTCGGGCGCGCGATACGAAAATGTTGTTGTAGCCAACTTGTATGTACGTTCCCACCAGGCCAATTTTGGATTTGATGCGCGTATTCACCCAATTGTTCAGGCTCATGCCTGTTGCGTTTTCGATCACGCCGTCGAGTAGGGTGTACGGACCATTGTGATAGGCCCAACGCGATCCGACAGGAGCAAGGTACTGTAAACAAGTTGGATCAGTGCAAAACATGTCGGGAACGCCATCGTCTAAACCTGTGGTCATGGTCAATTGATGCCAGATCGTGATGCTGTCTTCTTGCACTTGTGACAGACTTGTCCAGCCCGAACCTAAGTAATCGGAAGTAGGATCAGACAGTTGTAAAAACCCTTCCTTTTGTGCAATTCCTACGGCGTATGCGGTTAGGGTTTTTCCGGCAGAATTCCACACATAAAAGCTGTCAGCGGTAAAAGTTCCGAAGTATTTCTCCAATACGATCTTGCCGTTCTTTAAAACAATGAAAGCTTTTGTTTGAGAATCTTCCAACCAATCGTACAGCACGTTGATGGAATCTTCGCACCAGCCCAGCGACTGCGGTTTTACAGTATCCCACTGAGAGCCGGTTAACGGAGGAAAATAGGTCTGACTTTCAGCTTTTTGAATACCAACGATCAAGAAAAGTATGATTAACAGGTGCTTCATTTTCAGAGAGTTTACACCGCTAAGATACTGAAGTTGGACAAAGGTTTGATCAGACCAGCGCTTTTTCGTAGATCGTTTCCAATTGCTCCAAAGCGAAATCGATCTCTGCTTTGGTGGTATAGCGCGAAAACGAGAAACGCACATTTGGACGAGACATATCTGCATGAATTCCTTCCAAAACATGAGAGCCTTTTGTCGCTCCTGATGTACAAGCTGATCCACCAGAACAAGCTACTCCTTTCAAATCCAGCGTGAACAACAACATACCAGCTTTTTCAGTGGCCGGTAAACAAACGTTCAAAACTGTGTACAAACTGCTTTCGGGACGGGTGTCGCCATGGAAAGTTACCTCCGGGAACAAGGTCATCAAGCGTTCGATCATGTAGGTTTTCAAGCTTTGAACATGTTGTTGGTGTTCTTCTACGTGTTCATTTGCCAGATCTAAAGCCTTTGCTAATCCAACAATTCCGTAAACGTTTTCAGTTCCACCACGCAAACCGCGCTCTTGCGAACCACCATGGATCAATGAAGCCACTTTGATGCGTTTATTTGCATACAAGAAGCCAATGCCTTTCGGTCCGTGGAATTTGTGCGCCGCGCACGTAATAAAATCGATGTCCAGATCCTGTAGGTCAAAACGATAGTGCCCCATGGTTTGTACCGT
>CAYRVL010000007.1:0-6958 GCA_964427665.1 uncultured Fluviicola sp.
AGGTAATGGCAAATCCGCGATTGAATTTAATTGAAACAGCGAACTTGTAAACGTACGGACGTTTAAAACCTGATACCTCCTGATGTTATCGATTAAGGCAGCATGTAATTGGAAATGTCTTGTTATTCGTTCGGGATTTGACTCATATCCATGTAAAAAACTTCCCATGTATGACCGTCAAAATCTTCTAAACTCCGCTGTTGCATGAACCCCAAATCTCTTAATGGATGTGGTTCAGTACCTCCTGCGTTCAAACCATTTTGCATGAATTGATTCATTGCATCGATACTTTCCATTGAAAGAGAAAATAATCCGGCAATGGCATTTTTTGTATCAGCAAGTGGTTTGTCTGTGAACTGTTTGAACTTCTCATATGAAAGAAGCATAACATAAATGGAATCGCTCCAAACCATACATTTTCCAGTTTCATCTGAGAATTGAGGATTATTGACGAAGCCTATAGATTGGTATAAGTTCATGGAACGCTCGCAATCCTTAACTGCTAAATTGATAAATAGTTGTTTTGACATAATCTTGGTAATTAAAGATAAATTTTAAAGTGTTTCGACAGGCCTCATTTACTGTTGGTTGATAAATTTAAATGCGTTAAAGACAGCCTGATGCATGATGGTCGCATGATTTTCAAAAGGTAAATAGTCAAAAGTAACTTGTAGGGCTTTACTTGCGGAACCTTGCAGTTTATCTACCAACAAATTCGCATCTACTTCCATCACACGAGGAGGATCAGTTGGTGTCAGGCCTTCTTTTCCTACGGCGATGTACACCCTTGTTTCTTGCGAAAAATCAGCGTTCAGGATCGCTGGCTGTATAGTTAACAAAGAACCGTTGTTCCACCACAAGCTAGGACTAACAATAACATATTTATTGAACAGATTGGGCTTGGTAAATAGGATTTCTGTTGCAAGTAGTCCACCCAGAGATTGACCGATCAATGTACGGGTATCTGTTGTTTTATATTTTGCATCAATGAAGGGCTGCAATTCTTTTTCGATGAATTCGATGAACTTGTCTGAATGTCCAGATGTTGGGTTATTTTTCTGATCTGAAACCACATTTGAAGGAAAAGTGAAATCTCGTCTGCGATCCACATTTGCAATACCCACCACAATAGATTTAGGCAATTGAGCAACCCATTCAAAGGTATTGAATTGTACCAGGCCAACAATGTGGATGAAGTCTTCGTCTGCCGAGCCATCCAATAAATAAATGACCGGATAACGCACAGTATCCTTCGGATTATAACCTTCTGGCAAATAAATATTCAAAGTGCGTTTTTCGTGAAGCACCTTCGATTCCAGTTCCTCGATGACCCCTAGTACAAATGGTTTGGGTTGGGATTCTTTTTTAGAGGTTTTTTGTTGGGCGTTTGTGATCAAACCATTAAAGCACAACAGCAATAGAAACAGGATTTTTTTCATGTCGGATAAAATTGAGGCTAATTTCAAATGTAAGAAATTAGTTGCCACTTCAATTTTATCCTTTCTTCAACCCTGCCATATGCTCTATTTCCATTTTCAAATACTTAGCAGTATGTGAATGTTCTGCGTGCTTTTTGATCAAGGTTTCCGGTGTGCCCTCGCAAACGATCTGACCACCACCACGACCGCCTTCCGGGCCAACATCGATGATCCAATCGGCAACTTTGACAATGTCCAGGTTGTGTTCGATCACCAAAACGGTGTTCCCTTCATCAGCTAGGCGCTGCAAGACGTCGATCAACATGCGGATGTCCTCGAAATGCAATCCTGTACTTGGTTCATCCAGAATATAGATCGTGTTTCCAGTGCCGCGTTTGGTCAATTCACCTGCCAATTTGATGCGCTGTGCTTCGCCACCACTCAATGTTGTAGAAGGCTGACCTAATTTGATATATCCCAAACCAACGCTATTTAATGTCACCAAAACGCGGTGGATCTTCGGGATACTCTCAAAGAATTGAGTTGCATCTTCAATCGTCATTTCCAACACGTCATTGATGGTTTTTCCTTTGTAGCGCACTTCCAGGGTTTCGCGGTTGTAGCGTTTTCCATTGCAGGTTTCGCACTCCACATAAACGTCCGGTAAAAAGTTCATTTCGATCACCTTCAAACCGCCACCGCCACAGGTTTCACAACGACCTCCGGCAACATTGAAGGAGAAGCGGCCAGCCTTGTACCCCCGAATTTGCGATTCCGGCAAGGATGCAAACAAGGTGCGGATCTCGGTGAATACATTCGTGTATGTTGCAGGATTACTACGTGGGGTTCTACCGATCGGACTTTGATCGATCTCGATCACTTTGTCGAGGTGTTCCAACCCTTTGATCGCTTTATACGGCATCGGTTTTTTCACGCCGTTGTAAATGTGTGCATTCAAGATCGGGTAGAGGGTGTGGTTGATCAAGGTAGATTTTCCACTTCCCGAAACGCCGGTTACGCAAGTGAAAGTACCCAAGGGTAATTTCAAATTGACGTTTTTCAAGTTATGACCGCTGGCCCCCACTAACTCTAAGAATTTTCCGGATCCTTTTCTGCGTTTTGCAGGCAACTCAATCGCCAATTCGCCGCGTAAGTATTTGGTTGTGATCGAATCGGTACTCACCAATTCATGGAAAGGTGCTGCATTTACAATCTGTCCTCCGTGGACACCTGCTCCGGGGCCAATATCCACCACAAAATCTGCAGCTTCCATCATCTCGCGGTCATGTTCTACAACAATCACAGAATTACCTGTATCGCGCAATCTTTTCAAGGAATTGATCAATCGTGTATTGTCGCGTTGATGCAATCCAATACTAGGCTCATCTAAAATGTAGAGTACATTCATCAACTCGGATCCGATCTGCGTTGCCAAGCGAATGCGTTGTGCTTCACCTCCGGATAAACTGCGTGCAGAACGATGCAAAGTAAGGTATTCCAATCCCACTTCTAGTATAAATCGCACACGGGCACGAATTTCTTTCAGGATCTCGGTTCCAATGAGTAACTGGTCGTCATTGAGTTGTGCATCCAACCTTTCCAACCAATTGTCGAGGTCTTGAATATCTAAACTAGCGACTTCACCAATGGTCTTGCCGCCAATTTGAAAGTGAAGTGCTTCCTTTTTTAAACGTTGTCCCTCACATTCCGAACAGGTGATCTTATTCATGAAGCTTTGCGCCCAGCGTTGGATTCCGGCTGTACTTTCTTCTGCATGACGCGTCATGAACGTTGCTAAACCTTCAAAGCGGACAGTAGTGTCTTTTGCGGACTGCTCCAATCCTTCATTTCCGTTCAGAATGACGTTGATCACATCGTCAGCAATATCTTTTAACGGGGTGTTTATGGTGTATCCTTCTTGTTGTAAAAATGCGTCAATGCGGTCGAAGAACCAATTGCGTTTGTATTCGCCAACGGGTGCTAAACCGCCTTTTTTGACACTCAAGGTTGGATCGGGGATCACCTTTTCACGGTCGATCTCAGAAATTTCACCCAATCCCATGCACGTCGGACATGCTCCATACGGTGAGTTGAATGAAAAGAGATTTGGTTCCGGTTCCGGATAAGAAATACCGGTTGTAGGACACATCAACAAGCGCGAGAAGTGGCGAACCTGTTCGGTTTCGTAGTCCATCACCATCATGCTTTTGGAGCCGTGTTTCATGGCCGTTACAATCGCGTCGTACAAGCGTTTGCGGTCGCTGTCCTTAACTTCCAAGCGGTCGATGACGATCTCAATATCGTGGATCTTGTAGCGGTCCAATTTCATTCCGCGTTCGATATCGCGCAGCTCGCCGTCCACACGAACACGGGTATAGCCCAACTTTGCGATCTGCTCAAACAATTCGCGGTAATGTCCTTTTCGTCCTTTGATCTTGGGTGCAAGTACTACAATGCGTTTTCCGGAGAATTGTTCCAGGATGAGGTCAGTGATCTGTTCATCCGAGTATTTGACCATCGCTTCGCCGGTTTCGTAGGAATAGGCAATTCCGACACGTGCATAGAACAAGCGCAGGAAATCGTAGATCTCGGTGATAGTTCCCACAGTGGATCGTGGACTGCGTGATACGGTTTTTTGTTCGATCGAGATCACCGGACTCAATCCATCGATCTTTTCTACATCTGGGCGCTCCATACCACCTAAAAATTGGCGGGCATACGCTGAGAATGTTTCGATGTATCGGCGTTGTCCCTCCGCGAAGATCGTATCAAACGCGAGGGAAGATTTTCCACTACCACTTAGACCGGTGAACACCACCAATTGATTGCGTGGGATCACGAGATTAACATCCTTTAAATTGTGTTCGCGGGCACCGTAAACGGCGATCGTATCTTGTTCAGCCATTAGAAATAATGCTTATATGGTTTGAGATTTTCGCCTGGTGCAGGCAATTCAATGATGTATGAATTTCCGTTTCGGATGGTAAGTCGGGTAGTTTTCAACCACGGATTTAGTTTGCGCAGGATCTTGATATTGAATCCTTGAGCAATGGCCCATTTCGCCAAATTGGGAATAGATTCACGCACAGTAATTTTCTTCGTTTTAAACGGTTCGTACAATTCCATTTCTTTTGGATAGTAGCCATAAGCCTCCGGATTTTCGAAGATCAGTTTAATGGCCAACAAACGAAAAACATATCTACCCGTCTCACTGTTCTGATCGGTGTCAAAATAATGTTCGGTATCCTGCCACGCCATGTCATCCTGAACACCACCAACGCCACGGTTATAAGAAGCTGTAGTCATGACCCAATCACCTAAAGTTTCTTTTGCTTCTTTCAAATACTTGCAGGCAGCTCGGGTACTTTTCTCGATGTGCAAGCGTTCGTCTACTTCGTCGCTCATTTCGAGGTCGTATATCTTTGCCGTAAACGGCATGAATTGCCAGAAACCTTGGGCTCCAACCGGAGAGACAGCTTGTTGCAAACCACTTTCGATCACGGCGAGGTACTTGAAATCTTCCGGAATACCTTCTTCTTTCAAAATCCGTTCGATCATTGGAAAATAGCGATTGGCGCGCTTCAAATAACCGGTAGTTGCACTTTGATAATACGCATTCATGAGGACTTCACGATCCAAACGCTCCCGAATGTCTTCATCCTCCAGTTTGACAATTTGACCTGCGAAAGTCATTTGCTTGGGCAGGGCAGGAAAAACAACTGCTTTCGATGTTTCTACAGTTTGTGTTTTGTCGGAATCAGTTGTGGATGCTTGTTTACCCGAACATCCGAATATCGCAACAGTTAGAACAAGGATAAAATAGCTACGCATGCTTCTGTGTTAGAAGCACAAAGTTAGTAAAGTGCGCACGCTTAGCGTTTATAAATGATCGTATTTCTGTACAAGAAAAAGAAAACCACAAAGAAGTATAGCGACAGGAATACGCTCATCCACGGATTTCCCCATTTCGCAAAGAAAATACCGAGCATGGCGAATAAGGTGGACAGAACAGCGATCAGTAAAAAGACCAACCAAACCTGTTTGTCGTTCATTCCGGCGTACACCAGGTGATGCGTTGTATGATCCTTTCCACCAACCATGGGAGATTGTCCTTTGCGCAAGCGATTGATCACCACCGTAAACGTATCTGCGGCAGCCGGCGTGAAAGCAATCAAGGTCACCGCCATACCGGTCAAGGAGTTCAAGTCGGTTTTTACACCAACGGTCCATAGATCATGGATGGAGAAGAACGCCGCGAACAAGCCAATAAACTGACTTCCGGCGTCTCCCATGAACAATTTCGATGGGTGCACATTGAAGCGCAAGAAGCCCAAAATCGCGCCTATTTGAATGCATAAGGTAAGTGTCCAGATATTCATGTTCCATCCGAAAATGATGAAATCAGCGGCCAGACAAGTTGCAAGGATGAATAATACCGTGGTTCCGGTGATTCCATCCATGTTGTCCAGCATGTTCAGTGAGTTCATGATCCCAACTACCCAGATCACCGTGAGCATTCCGTCCAGCCAAAATAATCCGGAAAGTGGAATAATGGTGTTGGTATACACCAAAATCAAACCGCACGAGATCTGAACGATCAACTTGATCAAGGGTTTGGTGTTGTAGGCATCGTCCGAAAGACCCATCACAAAGGCCAAAACGCCGGCGCTCATCAATCCAACGAATTCTTTGTTGTGAAAAATATTCTCGTTATTGAAAACTACCGAATAAGCGATCGCTCCAAAGACAAATGCCACAAAAAATGCGACACCCCCCAACGAAGGTTTCGATTCATTGGCCCAGCGAACGACCACGTCGTTTTTGTTGCGAATTCCCAAACTTTGGGAAAAACGAAGCAAAAGTTCGTTACTCACTAAGCTGGCGATCATTCCGCCGCCTAAAAATGCCAAACACGCAATGAGAATCTCTGAACGCATGATTAGAATGGACTTGTAAATTCACGTAATCGCGGTGCTTCAGCATCCTTTCCAGACAAGATTGCCTGATCCAACGGAATTCCCCAATCGATACTCAGATCGGGATCGTTCCACAACAGGGATTGCTCCGAGGGTTGGTGGTAATAGTTGGTGCATTTGTACTGAAAGATCGTTCCTTCTTCGAGGGAGACGAAACCGTGTGCAAAGCCTTCCGGAATCCAAAACTGGCGGCGGTTCTCTGCACTCAGGTGAACATGGACTGCTTTTCCGAATGTGGGAGAGTCCTTGCGGATATCTACCGCAACATCGATGACGCTACCTTGGACCACACGAACCAATTTTCCTTGAGCGAACGGCGGCGCCTGAAAGTGAAGTCCGCGAACCACAAATTGTTTACTCACTGATTCATTGTCCTGCACAAATGTCACTTCCCTTCCAACAGCCTCGTTGAAGCGATCTTGATGAAAACTTTCGAAGAACAACCCGCGATCGTCTGAAAATATGCGGGGTTCAAATAGGAGTAGATCGGAAATTTCCGTTTTTGTGCTCTGCATGATTTATTTCTTTTTCTTCTTTTTGCCTTTGCCGTCGCGTTCCTCCTCG
>CAYRVL010000007.1:7058-25365 GCA_964427665.1 uncultured Fluviicola sp.
CTGCATGATTTATTTCTTTTTCTTCTTTTTGCCTTTGCCGTCGCGTTCCTCCTCGTAGTAGCCATAGCCATAACCGTAGCCATAACCATAGCCGTAACCATATCCGTATCCGGATTTTGAAACGCGCGCCCCGTTCAGGATGATGTTCAAATGTGTCAGTTGCTTCATGGCAAACAAGTCTTTCACGCGATTGGCGAAAATACGCTTCGAATATGCCGATTTGAACACGTAGATCGGAACATCAGCATTTGCGAGGATCTGTACACCGTCCGTAACCAACCCAACAGGTGGGTTGTCGATCACAACTACATCATAGCGATCCTTCAACTGCTCCAAAATGTTCTGGAAAGCGTCGCTCAAGATCAATTCCGATGGGTTCGGTGGGATCGGTCCGGCACTGATGAAATCCAAATTGTCTATCTCTGATTTTCGGATCGCTTCGTCTAAGGAAGTTTGACCGATGATGAGGTTACTCATTCCGGCGATGTTCGGAACGTTCAATCCCAGGTGAATTTTCGGTTTGCGCAAGTCAAGATCGATAATGATCGTTCGCTTGCCGGAAAGGGCAATGATCCCGGAAAGGTTCAAAGCTACAAATGTCTTTCCTTCACCGGAAATGGACGAGGAGATCGCAATCGTACGCGCCTTCGAATTGACGAAACTCAAATTCGTGCGGATGCTGCGCATCGTTTCAGCAAGCATGGATTTTGGCGAAATGTGCACCATCAACTGACTGAATTCGGATGCGTTTTTGATCAAAGGAATGCTGCCCAAGATCGTCACTTTTTCCGGCAGCAACTGACGTAAATCCTCTACCGTATTGATCTCGTTGAACGTTACATATTTGAATAACAGGACACCCAAGCCTAAAATGCTTCCGACAAAAATGAAGGAGGCGTATACCAATTTTCGGTTAGGACTCACCGGTTCCGAGGAAACGGAAGCCGGATTCAACACGCGATTTTGCGAAGCGTAACCAGCATTAGAAATGGAGTACAAGACTTTTTTCTCGGTCAAAAGGGTGTAGTATTTTTCATTCAATTCCTGCAAGGACTTCAAGCGGTTGTACTCCATTTTCTTCTCCGGAAGCTGGGTGTATTCTCCTTCAAATTGTCCGAGCTTGCCGCGCAGTACCGTGGCGTTTTGTTCGAGTCGGTCTTTTATCACTTCCACACTTTTGCGGATGTAAGCAATGCGTGACTGGATCTTGGCGTTGATCTGCTTGATCTCGGAGTGATTATCGTTGACGTTTGTGAGCAATTCCTCTTTCTTTTCAAGCAAGGTATTGAGATCCGTGATCTGTTTGGTCAAAGTCAATTCATAACTTTTACCGAGCATTTCAGGGATCAAGCGGTAAATTTCCAAACGATTGGGGTCTGCTTTCAATTTAGAATTGACAATGCGCAACAATTGGATCTCTTCTTCCAACGCGAAGAGGTCGGCTTGAAAACGATCAATGTTGTTCGTCAGGTTGTTTCCCATGTTATCCGGATCCGGAAGTTTCGAATTGCGTTGGAACATGGCTAAACTATCCTTGGAAGTGCGCAACTCATCAGAAATAGAATCCAGCTGGGCATCGATGAAGAAGAGGATATTCTCCGAACTTTTGCGTTTGATCTCTTCATCGTAGTGGAAAAAAGCATCGGCCACGGCGGCTGAAATGTCGTGGCACAACTCCGGATTATATCCGCGATAACGGATCTGGATAGTTTTTGCCTGCACATCGACCGGTTCGATAGATAGATTCGGCAAGAGGCGTGCTGCCAATGTTTTCTTGTTGTTAAAGGTAAAATAGAGTTGATTTTCCTCTAAATCCTTCTCGAAAGCATTCCAATCGGCGATCTGAATGGTAAAATCGAATAATTTATTCTTGAAACGCTTATTGGGCTGCACGAACAAGGTCATGCCTTTATTTTGGTAGTTGAAGCTAAGTTCCACCAGCTTGTCTTTGATATTCATCCAAATAGGCACATCACAGAGCGAACTGTCTGCTAGCATGTACGGAATGATGTTGAATGAACTGCGGTGGTACATTTCTTCTTCCAAGATCTTTCCTTTTGAAAACAGCGAAACATTCATGTTCAAACGATCGATTGCCATATTGAACAACAATTCGGAGCGTAAGAGCTCGATCTCGGATGAAATATTGTCTTTGGTATTAATGTTTTCGATCTCCACCAATTCTTTTCCCTGATCTTTTTCCGCAAGCTGGATCACCATCGATGATTCATAGACTGGCTTCGTATAGCGCAAGTACAGGAACGCCAACACCGCCAAAACGACAATAAAGGACGCGGCCCACCACCAATAACGCCGCAAGATCGTCGCCGCGATGATCGGATTGTAATCCTTGTTGATGATGAAAGACTTCTGCTGCGTGCTCAACTTATTTCAAATTATTGATGAATGTAAAGATAATCAAGGTACTCGATAACAAGGATACGATCGGTGCCGCACGTTCAACTACTTCTTTCGTCAACTGTTCGGTTGGCTCAATGTATATGTAGTCGTTTGCTTGAACGATCATGTCCGCGTACTTCAAGCCTTCGATCGTAGACAAATTGAGTACGTACACCACGCGTTTTCCGCCCACATTGCGCATGAGTTTCACTTTGTCTGCTCTTCCGCGATCAGCAATGCCACCAGCAAGAGCGATCACTTCCATGAGTGTGGTGTTGTTGTTTTGTAAGGGAACTACCTTCGCGTCACTTCCGGATCCAGGGAAAACGATCACTCGTTGATTCGTCAACTTTAACTGAACGTAGGGCTGGATGTACCCTTTCGACTCTTCGTATAATTTCGCCAAGGTGTCCTCGCATTGATGCACGTTCAATCCAGCCAAATGAACCGACCCGATCAACGGTAAATCAGCGCTACCGTCCTGACGGATCACGTATTCAAAGGTGCGTTGTTCGTCGCGATCTTTGAGGATTCCCGCCATTCCATTGATGATGTCTTCTCCGTCTTTGGTGAACAGTTCGAACGTGAATTTGTCATCCACAGAAATCGTGTATTCAGTAGCCGGCCGAAGTGGAATGCTATCTTTTTGCTCCACCACGCCTTTAGGTGTTTTGAACATGAGGTTCTTATTCACTCCGCAAGACGACAGTAGCACAGTGATCAGGCATAGACCGAACAGAACTTTATTTGTGATGTACATGACCTTTTTTCTTTTCAAGCAAATTACGGTACAAACGCTCCATATTTTGCGCTAATGTTTTGTAATGGAATTGTTCTTCTACGAACTTCCATCCATTTTGTGACATTTTTTGGCGTTTTTTTTCGTCAGTCACCAAAATCTTCAATTTTTCCGCGAACATTTCAGCGTTCTTGGGAGGCACAATGAAACCGGTTTCACCATCCAAGACAATGTCGCGAACGCCTCCCACGTCTGTCACCACCACCGGAATGTTCGTGGCTTGGGCTTCGATGATACTAACCGGTGTCCCTTCGTTATCGGAAGATAGACAGATCACATCCATTCCGGCATTGAAGCGGGCGATATCCTTGATCCAGGAAGTCATTTGAATGTGTGTACCGTACTGGTTGTTTAGTTGCTTCACCCGATTATCGATTTCTGCAAACTCGCTGCCATCTCCCACAATGAAAACAGAAAAAAAGATGCCTTGCTGAAATAAGATCTCCACCGCGTCCAGAAAAAGTCCGTGATTTTTGATCGGAGCCAAACGACCCACGATGGCAACAGCGATGTCCTGTTCTGTGAGTCCGTATTTTGCACGAGTTTCCTGTCGTTTTGCTGCCAGATCCTCTTGAAAAATACCCAAATCGAATCCCAAAGGGATCACATGTACTTTTTCGGCTGGACAGATTCGATGAATCTCCACCAGTTCCTTTTTTTGCAACGGACTGATAGCGATGATCGCATCTGATTTTGCTGCCAAGCGACGTTCGATCCATTTGTACAGCGTTGTTTTTAATTTGCCGAAATACGAATGGAATACGTGTCCGTGATAGGTATGAACGATCACAGGAACCTTGCACGCGCTCGCTGCTTTTCTACCCAGTGCACCCGCTTTTGCTGCATGGGTGTGAACGATATCCGGCTGGAATTCCTCGATCAGTTGTTTAAGTTTTTTATAGGCAGCGCGGTCTGATCGCAAATTCGGAGTGCGTTGCATTTCAACGATCAAGGTGGGTTCTACACCGTAATTCCTTGGAATATGTAGTGAATCTTTTTCATCTGGTTCAGGCAAACCTCCCACCAATTTCGTTTCGAAGTCGTCCGGTAAAAAACGGGTTAAAAACGTCGCATTGTAGGTTGGACCACCAATATTGAAACGATTAATAATGCGTAAAACCTTGGGCATCTTTAGCAGCGGGTTTGTGTTATAATGTGAACTCAAAGGTAGAAAATAGCTTCCTTTTTTTGAGGAAAATCTGAAAATTCCGCTGTCGTTCACACTGATTCTGTTCAAAAGTTTTACGTGGCATCCAAATTGCTGGCGAACTAGCACCGATTTTTGTTGTATGGAGCAGGTTTACGCAAAGTATATGAAATGGATGTTGATTTGTGTCGCAGCAGTACAGATCTCGTATGGTCAACAACCGATCCAGCAAGCCATTGATGCCTTCGCCGGAGATTACGTTTTTGCGAATGCCAGTATTTCGTTCATGGCGGTGGATTGTGCAACAGGCGAGGTTTTGGGGTCAAAAAATCAAGCGACCAGTTTGATCCCCGCATCTACAACAAAATTATTCCCCACAGCCACGGCGTTTCAGCTTTTGGGGAAAGATTATGCGCCTAAGACACGCATTTACATGGATGGAAATATTTCCAAGGATAGCGTGCTGAATGGCAATATCTGGATCCGCGGTGCCGGCGACGTTTCCTTGGGGAGCCGTTACTACAATGGCGATGGATTGGAAGACCAATTCCTGAAATATTGGGCAGATTCACTGCTGAAGATCGGGATCAAACGGATCAATGGAACTATCATAGCGGATGCCGGTGAGTTTGGTTACGAGGGCGCTCCTGATGGATGGAACTGGGGAGATATGGGAAATTATTACGGTTCCGGTCCCTCCGGATTGCCGATCTACGACAACATGTTGCGCTATTATTTCAAAACGGGGCCGAAAGCAGGAACCGCCACCACGTTTCTAGGGACATTTCCAGTAGTGCAAGGATTTAATTTCAACAATTACATTCGTACGGGTGGCAGTGGAGACAACTCCTACATTTATGGTGCGCCGTATTCCCTGGATCGTTTTGGGACCGGAACCATTGAAGCTGGACACGGTCGGTTTACCGTCAAAGGATCCTTACCCGATCCCGAATTGCAGTTTGCCGTGGAATTTTCGCGCGTGCTGAAAGGTCGGGGAATTATCGTGCGCGATAGTTGTGTCGGGGCTCGTTCATTGGCATATCAATCACCCAGCGTCCGTTATCCATCCAAAAAATTACTCTTCACACATACCGGTAAAACCGTGAATTCGATAGCTTGGTGGACCAACATGAAATCAGTGAATTTATTTGCGGAACAGCTACTCACTTGGATCGGTTATGGAACCAATGGAAATGGCAGCATCGACAATTCCTTAGCGCGTATGCTCAATTATTGGGAGGACAAGATCACTACCCGTGGATTGTACATCAAAGATGGTAGCGGACTTTCGCGCAGTAACGCCATTTCAGCAGAACATTTTTGTCAATTGTTGCGCTTTATGACCAAAAGTACACACTACAAAACTTTCTATGGAACCTTGCCAATTGCAGGAGTTTCCGGAACCTTGTCCTCCGTGTGTAAAAATCAAGCTGGAGAAGGACGCGTACATGCAAAAAGTGGCACCATGAACCGGATCAAATCCTATGCAGGATATGTGGAAACTAAATCCGGAAAAACGGTTGCATTTGCCTTGATTATCAATAACTTTAACTGCTCTAGTGAGGCAACGGTTGAGCGCATGGAGCGCGTATTCAACGTCATCGCCAATTACTAGTCGGCAGACTTCGGATTCATTTTTTTTTCCGACCGTTAATTTTCACCGTTTTGGATGCTGAATTCTCGTTTGGTCAACCTGAATATTATTATCTTTACCCCTTCGTAATTCATTGAAGAGACGCTTAAATTCAGGAGTGTGAAGAAAATTGAAATGGTAGATCTGGTCACACAGTACCAGAAAATCAAACCTCAGATCGACGAAGCTATGGCCGAGGTATTGAATTCGGCAGGTTTTATCGGCGGTCCTGTAGTGAAACGTTTTCAGGAAGCTTTAGAGCGTTACACGGGTTCCAAACACGTAATTCCGTGCGCCAATGGTACAGATGCCTTGCAGATCGCGATGATGGCACTGGGTTTAAAGCCCGGAGACGAGGTGATCACGCCTTCATTTACCTACATTGCTACTACTGAAGTGATAGCACTGCTTGGATTGACTCCTGTATTTGTGGATGTGGAACCGGATACGTTTTGTATCGATCCTAAGGCCATAGAAGCGGCGATCACTCCGAAAACGAAAGCCATTGTACCCGTGCACTTGTATGGTCAGGCAGCGGACATGGAGGCGATCATGAAGATTGCCGAGAAGCACCAGTTGTTTGTGATCGAGGACAATGCACAGGCGATCGGTTCAGATTACTATTTTGCAGATGGTTCTACCAAGAAATTGGGCGCGATCGGAACGATCGGTTGTACTTCCTTCTTCCCGTCCAAGAATTTGGGATGTTATGGTGATGGCGGTGCGATCTTTACCAATGACGATCAATTGGCAGAGCAGCTGCGCATGGTAGCTAATCACGGCCAAAAAGTAAAATATTACCACGATGTGGTAGGCTGCAATTCGCGTTTGGATGCGTTACAGGCTGCCGTTCTGAATGTAAAATTGCCGTTACTGGATGGTTATATCGATGCGCGTATGGCAGTGGCAGATGAATACGACCGCCGTTTAGGGACTTCCCTGAAGATCACGGTTCCGTTTCGTCATCCGCGTTCCAAACACGTCTTTCATCAATACACCGTGCAATTGAACGGCGTAGATCGCGATGCACTTCAAGCCTATTTGGCTGAGAAAGGAATTCCTTCCATGATCTATTATCCGCTTCCAGCACACAAACAGGGCATGTTCGCTTCGTTTAAGTTGGGAGAATTGGATTTGCCCGCTACGGAGGAATTGACCAAAAAAGTGATCTCTTTCCCGATTCATACGGAAATGGAGCCGGAACAACAGGCCTTCATTTGCGACACTATTTTAGAATTTGTAAATCAGCATTAAATGAATAAAATTGCCGTAATCGGTACCGGATATGTGGGCTTGGTAACAGGAACCTGCTTTGCAGAAACGGGAAATCAAGTAGTTTGCGTAGACATCGACGTGAAGAAAGTGGAACGCATGCGCAACGGTGAAATTCCGATCTATGAACCGCATTTAGATGTGTTGTTCGAACGCAATATCAAAGCCGGACGTTTGTCGTTCACAACGAGTTTGGAGGAAGGTATTCGCGAAGCAGAGATTGTATTCTTGGCTTTACCAACACCTCCGGGAGAAGACGGGTCGGCTGATCTGCGCTATATTCTGGGAGTAGCTGATGAATTGGGGAAACTCATGACCGATTACAAAGTGATCGTGGACAAGAGTACGGTTCCCGTTGGTACTGCTGAGAAAGTGCATGCAGCGATCGCAAAACATGCCAAAACGGAATTTGATGTGGTTTCGAATCCGGAATTCTTGCGCGAAGGTTTTGCAGTGGATGATTTTATGAAACCGGATCGCGTGGTGATCGGAACTTCTTCGAAACGTGCCGAACGCGTGATGGAACAATTGTACAAACCCTTTGTGCGCCAAGGTAATCCGATCATTTTCATGGATGAAAAATCGGCAGAGTTGACTAAATATGCCGCCAATGCGTTTTTGGCAACGAAGATTACCTTCATGAATGAGATCGCGAATTTCTGCGAACGCGTTGGTGCGGATGTGGATAAAGTGCGCATCGGGATCGGCTCGGATGAACGCATTGGGAAACGTTTCTTATTTCCGGGTATCGGATATGGAGGTTCATGCTTTCCAAAAGACGTACAAGCGCTTTACAAATCCGGGATCGAAACTGGTTTTGAATTCGAGATCCTGAAAGCCGTTATGGGCGTGAACGAAGAGCAAAAAACAGTGCTTTTCCCAAAGATCAAAGCCTATTTCCAGGGCGACCTGAAAGGAAAAAAGATCGCGCTCTGGGGCTTGGCTTTCAAACCGGATACAGACGATATTCGCGAAGCTCCGGCTTTGTATATGATCGATGCATTGACTCAGGAAGGGGCGTCAATCGTGGCATACGATCCGGAAGCTATGCACAATGTACAGCAACTGATCGGCGATAAAATTTCGTATGCGACAGACGAATATGCCGCATTGGACGGAGCAGATGCCTTGTTGATCTGCACAGAATGGGGGATCTTCCGAAATCCTGATTTCAAGCGCATGGCAGACAGCCTGAAGAATAAGGTGGTATTCGATGGGCGCAATTTGTTCGAAGTAGAAGAAATGCGCGAAAAAGGATTTTATTACAGCTCAATCGGCCGCAATACGGCAAGCAACTAATATGGCAGAAAGAAAACGCATTTTGATCACCGGTGCTGCCGGATTTCTAGGATCGCATTTGTGTGACCGATTCATCCGTGACGGTTACCACGTGATCGCGATGGATAACTTGATCACGGGACGCTTGAAGAATATTGAACATTTGTTCAAGTTGGAACAATTCGAATTTTACCACCACGATGTGAGTACGTTCATCCACGTTCCCGGAAAATTGGATTATATCTTGCACTTCGCCTCACCGGCCAGTCCAATCGATTATTTGAAGATTCCGATCCAAACCTTGAAAGTAGGATCTTTGGGAATCCACAATTGTTTGGGATTGGCGCGTGTGAAAAAAGCGCGTGTGTTGATCGCAAGTACTTCGGAAGTGTATGGAGATCCAACAGTACACCCGCAAACAGAGGATTACTGGGGAAATGTGAATCCGGTTGGTCCGCGCGGTGTTTACGACGAAGCAAAACGCTTTCAAGAGGCAATGACCATGGCGTACCACACGTTCCACGGCGTTGAAACACGCATTGTAAGGATCTTCAATACCTACGGACCGCGCATGCGTTTGAATGACGGGCGTGTATTGCCGGCGTTTATCGGTCAAGCTTTGCGCGGAGAGGATTTGACCGTTTTTGGTGATGGTTCGCAAACACGTTCTTTCTGTTATGTAGATGATCTGGTAGAGGGGATTGTGAGACTGTTGCATTCCGATTATGCGTATCCGGTGAATATTGGAAATCCGGATGAGATCACCATTGGGGAGTTTGCAGAGGAGATCATTAAATTGACCGGAACAACGCAAAAAGTGATCTACAAGGATTTGCCGGTAGATGATCCAAAACAACGTCAGCCAGATATTACGAAGGCAAAAGAATTGTTGGGATGGCAGCCACAGATCGACCGTGCTGAAGGATTGAAACGCACCTATGCATATTTTCAGGGTTTGACTCCGGAGGAATTGAACGAGAAAGAACACATGGATTTTGAACGCTACATTCATTGATATGGGATACTTTGCACATGAAACAGCGGTGATCGATGCCGGTTGTACGATCGGAGAAGGCACCAAGATCTGGCACTTTTCGCATATCATGCCAAATTGTGTGATCGGTGAAAAATGCAACATCGGTCAAAATGTCGTCGTTTCACCGGAAGTAGTTCTGGGAAACAATGTCAAGGTTCAGAACAACGTATCGATCTATACCGGAGTGATCTGTGAAGACGATGTGTTTCTTGGACCTTCGATGGTATTTACGAATGTGATGAATCCGCGATCGGCTGTAAATAGACGCGACCAATATGCCAAAACCCGCGTGAAAAAAGGAGCATCGATTGGTGCGAATGCAACCATTGTATGCGGCAACGATATCGGTGAATATGCTTTCATCGGCGCTGGAAGTGTGGTGACTAAAACCGTTCCTGCCTACGCATTGGTAGTTGGAAATCCGGCACGTCAGATTGGTTGGATGAGTGCATTCGGACACCGTTTGGAGTTTGATGCCCAAGGCATAGCACGTTGTCCGGAAAGCGGAGAAACATATAAATTAGAGAACAATCAGGTTCAGCCTCTGTAAGCTGGCAATTATTGAATGAAGATGATAGGAGATACAGATAAAGTACGTTTTGCGATCGTAGGTGCGGGTCATATTGGCAAGCGCCACGCCGAAATGGTTCGTCGTGACAAGGAGGCCGAATTGGTGGCGATGGTCGATGTGCGTTCCATGGAAGAATGCGGAGCACAAGATTTCAACGTTCCTTTTTTCCAATCGGTTGAAGAATTGTTGCAATCGGGATTGGAGTTTGACGTAGTCAACATTTGTACCCCAAATGGATTGCACGCCGAACAAGCACTGAAAGCTTTGGAGGCTAAAAAGCACGTTGTGGTGGAGAAACCGATGGGATTGACAAAAGATCAGTGTGAAAAAGTGATCTTCAAGTCTTTGCAACAGTCCAAGCAGGTCTTTTGTGTGATGCAGAATCGCTATTCACCGCCAAGCGAGTGGATCAAGGATCTAGTGGAACGCAAGGTTTTGGGTGATATTTACATGGTTCAATTGAACTGTTATTGGAACCGCGATAGCCGCTATTACAAACCGGGTGGCTGGAAAGGAACGCAAGATCTGGACGGTGGTACCTTGTTTACGCAGTTTTCGCATTTCATCGATATCATGTATTGGTTGTTTGGAGATATCGACAATATTCAAGGGAAATTTGCGGATTTCAATCACCAAGAGAGCACGGCATTTGAAGATTCCGGTTTTGTGAGTTTTGATTTCATCAACGGAGGAATGGGAAGTTTGAATTATTCTACTTCGGTGGCAGATCAAAACCTCGAAAGCTCTATGACGATCATCGGCAGCAAAGGAAGTGTGAAGATCGGAGGTCAATACATGAATGAAGTAGAGGTCTGCAACATTCAGGACTATACAATGCCGGAATTGGCGCCAACGAATCCGGGAAATGACTACGGAGCTTACAAGGGCTCTGCAGCGAACCATCACTATGTGATCACCAACGTGATCGATACACTGAAAGGAAGAACTTCTGCTACAACCAATGCCCTGGAAGGCTTGAAAGTAGTGGAGATCATCGAACGAATTTATAAAGTGAGAAATGAACAACTCAATTTACAATAAACTACTACAAAAAGAAGCCAAATTAGCCGTGATCGGCTTGGGTTATGTTGGCTTACCTATTGCTTTGGAATTTGCTAGAAAGATCAAAGTAGTTGGATTTGACATTAACCAAAAACGCGTAGACATGATGCGTAATCACATCGATCCAAGTAATGAGCTGGACGCGAGTGATTTTGCAGGATGTGATATTCATTTTACAGCGGAGATCGAGGATTTGAAAGATGTGGAGTTTTTCATCGTGGCCGTGCCAACACCGATCGATGATGCCAACTTACCGGACTTGAAGCCACTTTTGGGTGCCTCGCGAACGGTGGGTCAAGTACTGAAAAAAGGAGATTACGTGGTTTTTGAATCTACGGTGTATCCGGGATGTACGGAGGAAGATTGTATTCCGGTATTGGAAGAGGTTTCCGGTTTGAAATTCAAGCAAGATTTCAAAGTGGGGTATTCGCCGGAACGCATCAATCCGGGAGACAAAGAGCATACCTTGCAGAATGTGGTGAAGGTGGTTTCCGGATGCTGCGCTGAATCGTTGGAAGAGATCGCAAAAACCTACGAATTGGTTGTTGGAGCCGGAGTACATCGTGCCACTTCCATCAAAGTAGCAGAAGCAGCTAAGATCATTGAAAATACCCAACGCGATGTCAATATCGCTTTGATCAATGAGTTATCGATCATATTCAATAAACTGGGGATCAATACCTACGAAGTGTTGGAAGCCGCCGGAACGAAGTGGAACTTCTTGAAGTTTTCGCCGGGCTTGGTTGGTGGACATTGCATTGGTGTGGATCCGTACTATTTGACGCATAAGGCTCAACAAGCAGGTTATCATGCGAAGATCATCAATAGTGGTCGCTACGTGAATGACAGCATGGGATTCTACATTGGTAAACAAACCGCCAAGAAGATCATTGCGCAAGGAAAACACATCCAGGATGCGAAGGTGTTGGTCATGGGAGCTACGTTTAAAGAAGATGTTTCCGATATCCGGAATTCCAAGGTGATCGATGTAGTGAATGAGTTGAAATCATTCCAAGTAAGTGTTGATCTGGTTGATCCACACGCATCGTCGGAAGAAATGGAGCACGAATACGGGGTTCCGTTAGCACAAATCGGAGCGAATTACGACGCGATCATTGTGGCCGTGAATCACAAAGAATACAAAACCCTGAACGAGGACTATTTCAAAGGTCTTCTGAAAGAAGGTAAGGGTGTTTTTGTGGACATCAAGGGCATTTTCAAAGGAAAGATCCACGATTTGGAGTACTGGAGTTTGTAAACGTGAAATATGACTTATGTCGTATTTTGTTGCCGGAGCATTCGGACTATTTTCGCTTAAAAAAGTATGCGTTTCATAGTTACTTGCTATTTATTCCTTCTTGGTTTTGCTGTAAATGCTCAGTTCTTCGAGCAACAGGATGACTATCCGGTGACTTATTTTTACATCGGAGGAACGTATCAAGCGAACGGATTGAAAAATGCGTTTGAGTCGGCCGGAACCCTGGAGTCTGACAAAGCTTTCGGCATCATGCCTACTTTTGCCTATGAAGCATATGACGAAAATTCGTGGTACAAGATCGATGCATCTTTGCTTCTAATGGCAGTTTTCTCGGCTGTCAACCCTGAAAAATATCAAGGCTTATCTCTGCGTGAATACAATGCATCACCGTTAGCAACAACCTATAAGTATTATTTCCTGAATGATAAATTTTTTCATGCCGAGGGCGCGTGGGCATTGGGAGATTTGGGTATTGGTCCACGATTGGCTTTCGGGTGGGAAGGACAAGGGATTGTGCGCATTCAGGGAAAAAAAGGAGGCGAATTACAAGATGCGGTTGGCGAAGGCGGACTGGGTTTACTTTCGATGGGAACCGGTTTGAATGTACTGAATCCGCTTGGAGATCCGTTCCACAATTCCCGACTGACCTTCCAGGCAGATTGGTTCTTGAATCGCAAGACGGACGAAAAATTTTGGTTCGGTACAGCATCCAGAGTGCGTTTAGGTGTAGAATTGTCAGCAGTACTGGCACGCCGCTTTACAGTAACTACCGGATATTCGTTCTTTAATTTTAAAAATGCCTTTGAAACCACTGCAGGATATCAAGATGCAAAAATATCTACGTTCAAGTTGGGTGTAGGATTTAATCTGATCGCGAAATAGACGTGGGTCAGCGCAACAAATTGATCGCTTCTATTCGATTGGACACGTGTAATTTGGAATAGATATTTTCTAAATGCTTGCGCACAGTCAATGGACTGATGTGCAGTCGGTCGGCAATCTCTTTGTTTTGAAGTCCATCTTTGATCAAATACAAAACTTCCCGTTCACGGACAGTAAGTTCGGTGAGTGGAGCACTTGTTTTTTTGGCTGTTTCTTGTTGTATATGTTGAATGATTTTTAAGGCGATTGAGGGCGACATGGGAGCTCCGCCTTCGCGTAAAATAGCAAGTTGCTGGATCAATTTTTCTTCATCGATATCCTTGAGCAAATAACCGGTTGCACCGGCTTTGATCATTTCAAACACAGCCTCGTCATTGTCGAAATTGGTAAACGAAGTGATCTTGATCTCCGGAAAATGCGTTTTGATCCAACGTGTCGCCTCAATTCCATTCATGACCGGCATTTCAATATCCATGAGGATCAAGTCAGGTTTTTCCGCTGAATCTTGCAAGAAATCGCACAATTCTTTGCCATTTTTGGCATGGAATACCAGCTCGAGATCATTCTGCTTATTCAGCACAGAGATCAACCAGGCTGCAGCGCGTAAGTTGTCTTCCGCAATGGCAATATGCGTTTTTTGATCTGTCATAATGGTATTGATATAGAAATGGTTGTTCCCACTTGGTTTGCACTTTCTATTTGAATAGTTCCCTGCAGTTCGTGTACCCGATCCTGCATGCTGCCGAGGCCCATGCCTTGAGAATCTCCTTGAATACCGATCCCATTGTCTGTTACCGTCAAATAAAGCGTGTTCGACGTTTGCTGGATCCCAACCCGAATCTCAGTGGCCTCACTGTATTTAATGGCATTGTTCACGGCTTCTTTCACAATGCGATACAAGGCGGTTACGACAGGAGATTCCAACATGATCGATTCGTCGTTTGCCTCAAGAGTAAGTTTGATCTGTGAACTAAACTGGAAATACTCGCGCAATTTTGTGACCCATTGGATCAATGACATGCGCGGATGATTCATGAGCCACACGGATTGACGCAGGTCCCGGATCGTTTCATCCGTCAAATCTTTCAGTCCGGTAGAATCTTGCGTTGAAGCCAAGGTTTGGATCGATTGTTTGATGAAGATCAGATTGGAACCAATGTTGTCGTGCAGTTCTTTCGAGATGCGCTCGCGGTCTTTGCGCAGTTTTTCTTCGTTTTCGCGGCGCAATTCATCTTCTTGAATGCGGGCTTGAAGTGCTTGACGTTGAAGGCGTTGTTGGCGATTTTTATACAGAAGCACCAACGAGACCGCCAATAGTAAGATGACGAAAATCGTTGCCAGAATAAATCGTTGCTGGGAGGCCAATCGAAATTGTTGGTTTTCGTTCTTCTTGCGTAGATTCACGATTGTGCTTTGTTTTTTTTCGAATTCATAATTGGCAATGATCCCGGCCGTAGAGGCTTTTTCGTGTTCGCGCATCAAACTGTCCTGCAAAAACGCAAATTTCTGGTGGTAGAACAAGGCTGAATCATATTGACCGAATCGTTCAAAGTGTTTGCTTAACGCTTCATACGACTCGTAGCGCTGTTTGAGATTTTCATTTAACCGCGAGGTGCCAATCGCTTTATGAAAAGTGATTTCGGCTATTTGCTTCCGGTTTGATTTGCTGTAGGCTTCCCCCAGGAAGTTATAGGTATACCCGATTTCCCAGTTTTCTCCAATTTCTTCACGCAATTGAGCCGCTTCCTGCAATAATGGAATGGCTTCGACGTATTTTTCTCGGATCAGCAGCAGATTCCCAAGATCACTTTTTGCGTATGCGATGTGGTTTTGATTGCGGTTCTTTTCGGCAATATCGAGTGCTTTTCTGTGGAAATAAAGGGCCGCATCGGGTTGGTTCAAATTCTTGGCGTTTATGCCCAAATTGGTATAAGCCGTAAACAAAACTCCCTTATTCTGTGATTTTTGAGCCAAACGCATATAGCGCAAAAAGTACTTTTTTGCCAGCGTGTATTTTTTCTCTTTGCTGTAAGAAAGACCGATGAAATTCAGTGTATTGGCAATGAGAACGGGTTCTTTCGCCTGCTCGGCAAATTGTAAAGAGATGAATGCGTGCTCGAAACCTTTTCTTTGATTGTGAGTCCGTTCATAACAATTGGCAAGGATCATGTGCACGAAAGACGCATCTTTTGGATTAGCCGCCTCATCTAGAACGCGCACCGCCCGTTTGCCGGAAATAATTCCTTGTTTATAATCGTCTGCATTTAAAAAAGCGAAAGCTGCCGCAATGTGACTTTTGGCGATCCAATAGCTGTTCCCGGAACTTTTCCCCGCTGCTGTATAATCCTTTTGTATTGAGTCGGCAATCCGTTTATCCATGGCTTGCAATCCCAATACATAGATAAACAAGGTGTCAGCTTTCTTCCGGACTGTTAATTTGCTGGTTTTGAGCTTGTGGTACTTGCGGACTGCCTTTTGGGGCGTTATGGCCGCAAAACCAGTTGGTACGAACAACAAAAAGTAAGACAAGAATAGTAACAGTTTCATACAACAAGTAAATATAAACAGTTCTTGGTTTTTCTTATAAAGAAATTCCTAAAACACAAACATCGTCCACTTGCTCAAATCCTTGTTTCCACTCGTGGAAGAATTTATTCAGTGCATCACCTTGTTCTGCCATGTTTCTGTCCTTACTTGCCAATAAGAACTCTTTGAAATTCTTACTTTTCAATTTTTTACCCGATGGTCCGCCAAATTGATCGGCAAAACCGTCAGAAATGAAGTAAAAGCGATCACCATCGTGCCATTCTATCAGGTGTGACGTAAATGGTTTCGAAGTTTCGTGCAATCCCACCGGTTGCTTATCGCCTTTATATTCCAGGAGTTCTTCTCCGCGAACGATCCAGAGCGGATTGTTTGCTCCGGCCCAACGGATCTGCTTTTCGGCATAATCGAAACAAGCAAGCGAAATATCCATCCCATCTTTCAATTTTTCATTGGTCGTTTGGAAGGCCTCGATCACCAATTCTGTGGATTTATCCAGGATCTTTGCCGGGTCAGTGATCTTGAATTCTACCACTGATCGCTTGATGGCAGCAGAACAAACCATAGAAACCAAGGCTCCGGGCACACCATGACCGGTACAGTCTGCAACGGCCAAAAAGCCCATTTTTTTACCGCCAATTTCCAACGATTCACACACATAAAAATCACCTGCTACGATATCTTTCGGTTTGTAAAGCAGGAAATGATCCGGAAAAAGTTCGCTGATCTTTGCGGGAGGCGGTAAGATCGTATTCTGCAAGCGCTTGGCGTAGTTGATACTATCGATGATCTCGTCATTCTTCAGTTGAAGTGCCATTTGTTGGCGGTGGATCTCTTCATTTTTAAGGATCAACAGCTCGTTGGCTTTTTTACGCTGCTTATTGCTTCGGGCAATAAGTACCACCAATCCGGTAATGAGCACCATGACGCCGATCAAACTGAAGATAATGATCGTGTTGCGCTGGTTTGTGGCTTTTTCTGCTTTTATCTTCAAATTGGAAAGTGTCAATTCCTTTTTGTTGAGCTTCAGGGAGTCTGATATCTGCTGTGTTTGGAAATCTTGTTTTAATGCTAAAAGCTTATCGTTTACGGTTAACTTGTTCAAGGAATCTTGAATGGTTTTGTGATCGACAAGGTGCAGATAAGCTTCTTTATACAAACCTAACTTCCCGTACACATTCGCGTAGAGTAGCATGCGATCCGCTTTGTTTTGTGCCTTTTCTTGTGCGACATTCAAGTATTGCTCCGCCTTTTTATACATGTTAAGAGCTTGACGGTAATCTTGAAGATCGAAATAGATCACGCCCAGATTTTGGTGAGTACCAACCAAATGCTCGTAATTGGGAGGCGTATTCTTTAGTTCAGCATCGATCGCTTTTTTAAAATACTGAATGGCTTTTTGGTAGTTTTTTAACTTCAAGTAGCGGATTCCAATACTGTTATACAAGGTGTAATTCTCACCTGTAAATCCTTTTTCTTGTAAGTAGCTATCGAGTTCTAAAAGTAAACTCAGTGCGGGTTTGGGTTGCATCAAACCTGCTTTAGTAAATGCAGCGTTGAAATAGGTGAAATTGTTTATTTCTTTGGCATATTGCATACTGGTGCTAACGGCGGCTAAAGCACTTGCAGTGTCCTGCATCTGTGCATAAATTTGTGCCAGATGAATGTATCCGGAAGCGATGGCTCCTTCATTCTTGGTGCGTTTAAAAAAGCTTAGTGTTTTTTTTAGTGTAGAGATCGCAGATTCATAGTCTTTGCTTTTGAGGTATTCAGAGCATTTGTTTTGAATCAACGAATTGTATTTGTTTGTGTCTTTGATCTGTAAATAGATCTTGGCCGCCTTGTCGTAATAGTGGATCGCCTTTTTTGAGTCGCCGTAATTTGAGTAGGACAGCGCGAGGTTTTCTTGGATCATCCCTTGTACGGCTTTATCTTTATTTCCGTTGATCTCATCGGCTTTTTTGTAGGCCCGAATCGCGGCCTCGTTATTTCCGTTTCGGTAATTGATCACGCCAATATTCATCAAGATCCCTGCTCTGTTGACCGTATCTCGTGGGTCTGTATGATCAGCAGCTTTTTGAAAGTTTGCCAGGCACTTGTTAATATTACCTGTTCGATAATGCATGATTCCGAGCGTGTTATAAATGGATCGCAACGAGATTGCCGGATATTTTTTAAATGATTCCACATGGCGTTCCAGATAATCCAGAGCTTCGGGAGCATCTACCTTATCTAAATACATGGCGTAGCGGTAGGTTGCCATCGTTTTCCAAAGGTTACTTCCCTTATTTTGCTCAAGGAATTTTAACAGATCTGTTTTGCGTTGGTCGAGATCTTGATTGCAAGAAATGTGGTACAATGCGACCAATTTTTGATGCTGCACATCTTTTTTTGCTTCTGCTTTTTTGATTGCCGACTGTAATTT
>CAYRVL010000007.1:25465-37590 GCA_964427665.1 uncultured Fluviicola sp.
AATCATGTTTTTGTGAAAGGTGACATTACGGAGGAAGTGGATGTGCGCAAAGCATTGGAAGCTTACGAGATAACAGATATCATCCATTTGGCGGCCGAATCCCATGTAGACCGATCTATCGAGGGGCCGATGGAATTCGTGCGAACCAATGTTTTTGGAACGGTCAACCTGATGAATCAGGCTCGTGCCTACTGGAAGTCGTTTGAAGGGCACACGTTCTACCACGTTTCTACCGACGAGGTGTATGGATCGCTGGGGGAAACTGGTTTCTTTACAGAAGATACACCGTACGATCCGAGAAGTCCGTATTCCGCATCCAAAGCTGCTTCCGATCATTTCGTTTCGGCTTACTACCACACGTACGGTTTTCCGATCAAACGCAGTAATTGCTCCAATAATTATGGCAGTCATCACCATCCCGAAAAATTGATCCCATTGATGATCACAAACATCCTGCACAAGAAACCGCTTCCGATATATGGAGATGGAACCAATGTACGCGATTGGTTGTGGGTAGAAGATCACGCACGAGCCATTGATCTCATTTTCCACGAAGGTGCGATTGGCTGCAATTACAATGTAGGCGGCTGGAACGAATGGAAAAATATCGATCTGGTGCATTTGCTTTGTGAACTGATGGATGAAGCATTGACCAGAAATTCCGGAGAAAGTGCTGCATTGATCACCTTTGTAAAAGACCGTGCAGGCCACGACCAACGTTATGCCATTGACGCAACAAAATTACACGACGAGTTGGGATGGAAACCGAGTATCACGTTCGAGAAAGGCTTAAAGGAAACGGTGCGATGGTATTTAGAAAATCAAGCCTGGGTGAATGAGGTAACATCAGGAGCCTATCAGGAATACTACCAAAATATGTACGCAAATCGCAAATAAAAGAAAGGCTCCAATTTGGAGCCTGACTAAACCTAACTGCTTGTGCTAAACATGAAACAGGTGGTTGATTATAGGTTGATTTTTAAGATGCGCTGGATCGAATGATTCCCAAGTTCATCGGTCATTTGTAACAGGTAGGTTCCTGCCTCCAAATCGTTTAGAAGTACATTTTCACTGTAAATTCCTTTTGGAACTTGATTGGTCCATTGGTTGAGAATAATACCCGAACACGTAAGTAGGGTGAACGTGCAAAGTTGTTCTTGTGGACTGATCAATTCGTAGGTCACAAAATCTTTTGCTGGATTCGGGTAAACGCTCCATTCCAGTTCTTCGCCACTATAAGCTTCCACAGATGTCAGATCGAAATACGTTTCTGTACCATCTCGATCTACTTGTTTCAGACGATAATAATGCTGGTTCAATCCGGCATGTTTATCCGTAAACGTGTAATAATTTGGAACGCTGCTGTTTCCCGCACCAGGAATCGAACAAACCGATTCGTAATGTTCACCATCAGTGGATCGCTCTACGAAAAAACGGTCGCTGTTCACTTCTTGCTCAGTGGTCCAGTTCAAAGCTACTTCTCGCCCCACGCGTGTTGCCTTGAACGCACTCAGTTGTACGGGTAATGCCACACAAGATCCTGTTGGTGTTGCGGTAATGGATCCAATGCTGATATACTGATAAGCGGGTCTGTGCGGACCGGTAAAATTGTAATAACAACTCGAACAAGCCGTGTAATCAGGATGATATTTTACAGTGATTGATTTGACTGCCCCGCCTGTGGGAGGGGTAACGGAAATGGTCATGTTGTCGCAAGTAGAAGTCGAACGCGAACCGTAGCTTCCGCTGTACCCACGGATGATACGTGTTGTACCACTGGTAGAAATCGTTTTTGAACTTCCTCCTGTTGCGCTGATGTTGGCAACAGGAATAGCCACGTTGTTGCCATCGATCGCTGAGATCTCCACCCAATCTGCAAATGTTTGAATGGACTCGTCGGAATTGATGTCTCGAATTTGAAATGAGATCACTGAACAAAGGCCGCTGGTTGTCCCACCCGCAGTGAAATTTAACGTGAGAGTTGCATGCGCATTTGTGATATTCCCAAACATGCACTCCAGTGCTAGTCCACCGGAAATGCCACATTGTCCAGAACCTACCGTAGAAGCGGCATAATGACTTGGAGTGCCATTTTGAAATCCCGGTGCATTGGATGTGATCGTTGCGGTCATTGCTCCGGTTGTATAGGAAGTTCCACCATTCGGGAATCCACTCCAACTAAATGTTTGTGCATACGACCAAATCGTCGAATAGATAATAGCAGCAGTAACGAGGTATTTCATTGTAGTGAAATTGGTTAGGCGAAAGTAATTGGTAATCAGGGGTGAAAAAAGAGTGGTAGCCCCTCAATCGATTTAGTGATGCCAACAAGCTGCGATAAATGTATATTTGTACTATGGCCTTGTTCAAATGGATTAGATCAGGCTCACCGAAAGAGCCGGCAGCAATTGGGAAATTGGTAGTAGATGTGCATAGTCACCTCGTTCCTGGTATTGACGATGGTGCGCAAACGATCGATCATGCCATCGGTATGGTTCAACGCTTTTATGAGTTGGGTTATCGCAAATTGATCATCACTCCGCATGTCATGTCAGGCGTGTATGAAAACACCCCGGAAACGATACTCGCAGGATTCAATCAATTGCGCGAAGTGGTGGATCGCATGGAATTGCCGATCGAATTGGAAGTTTCTGCTGAATATTACCTGGATGAAACCCTATTTGAGAAAGTTCGGCGAAAGGAATTATTGCCCTTTATGGGAAATCACATCCTGTTCGAATGTTCGTTTCGCTACGAACCTCAGCAATTGGAAGAATTTATTTTTCTTTTATGTTCAAGTGGTTACCAACCGGTCATTGCCCATTTTGAACGCTACTTTTATTTCCACGGAAGTATCGAAAAGGCAAAACGCTTGCGCGAATTGGGATGCTGGATCCAAGTGAATTTGAATTCTTTCACAGGGCATTACGGACCAGAGGTGAAAAAGCAGGCTATCGCGCTGCAAAAAGCCGGATTGATCGATCTTGTAGGAAGTGATTGCCACCGCATCGAACATTTAGACTTACTGCAAAATCACCTCACGCAAACGGTGTTTCATGAGCTGTTGGAATTGCCTCTAAAAAATGAAATGTTGAAATAATATTCATTTTAATTACCATGGTAAATAAATGATTTGTATATTTGTTCCAAACAAACATACGATGATGGAATTTACATGGATATTGTTAGCGGCACTTAGCTTTCTATTGACTTTCTTTTTACGAAAAGGCGCCTACTTTCTTTTAGTGTTACCCGGACTGGTTTTTGTCCATTTTTTCACGAAGCCGTTTTCCGATGATCCTTCTGCTCCGATGATCCAGATCACGTTGCTGTCCATGTTGGTTTTTGCCGCGCTTGCTGCTTTTCTGAAACAAGCCGCGTTTCGCTATGCTGGATTGTTACTCGCGTTATTGGCTGTAGTTCCGGTAGGAGCGAAGGTGACCTTTGGAACCTTTGAGATCGATTGGTCGTTCTCATTAATGGCGCTTGCAATCTACGGAGCAGTTATTCCCTTTGGTGCTGCGATTGCCACAAAATTTCTTGGTAACAAGCAGGCAGAAAAAAATGTCGGTGAGCAGTGGGCTTCGCTTCTTTTATTGGCTCCGGTGCTCATGTTTGCCAATTTTCAAGCTACCATTTTCGGTGTTTTTCTGGTATTGATCAGTTGGTACGTTTCGGCAATCGCAAAGAGAAGTGAACAGCAGATCTTCCTTTCTTTGGGAGCATTATTCGTTGCTTTCGGAATGCTCTACGCAACACAGCAAACACTGGTAAGTCAGTCTTTCTTGGCCGGAAATTGGTGGATGGGCTTGGTAGCCGGATTCGCTGCTTTGGGATGGTATCGTCATCAGGCTACAGGAATGAATACGCATGTTATGCAACTCATTTTGGTTTTGGTCGTGCTTTTTGGACTGATCTCATTGGGGATTTTGAATGAGCATTTTGGTGGTTTAACAGCACTTTCGGGCGTGATCATCGGGGCTGGTATTGCCTTGTGGGTTCCCGGAAAAAAAGCAGAATCTTTCTCGCTTTTTGCTATTCCACTGATCTTGGTGGCATCGATTCCGGTTTTTGAATCGGTACTAAAGCCGGAAGTAGTGGAAAAGAAATCCTTGGTAGAGCAGGAGCAGACTCCGAAAGACGCGCCGAAAAAAGATGTTTTGGACCGAGAATCTTTCGCTTTGAATGCCGATCATGCTGGAAAATGGAAATCGATTGCTGAATTTACATCCTTGAACTTCGAATTGGGACCGGAAGGTTCTCGTACACAGGGAGCTTTCAAAAAGGTTGATGTTTCTATGGACCTGTCAGAGGCTGGAGCGATCAGCAAATTGGAAGTGGCGATTCGCAGTAAGGATCTAACGACGTTCAACGATTTGCGCGATGAATCGGTTCTCGGAGATGGGTATATCAAATCTGCGAAGTTTCCGGCCATTCATTTTTCGGGTAAAACATTCACTGTGAAGGCGGATCGAACGGAGGTAAGCGGCGAACTGGAATTCATGGGCGTGAAGAAAGCGGTAACCGTGCTTTTGAAATGTATCGCAGAAAAAGAAGTGGATGGTAAAAAAGCCTTGGTGTTCGTCGGACGATCTTCTTTGAATCGAACCGATTTCGGAATGAAAAGCGATGCGAAGATTGGTGATGTGGTCGATCTGACCTTCGAGTTGACGCTCAAACGCTAATTCCACAGATTGCCCGATAAATTGTAAATTGCAGCGTGAAATACCTGCTTCTTATAGGTGTCGTACTGGTTCTTTATGCCGGTCATGCGCAATCTGATTCTTTTCCGGATCGGCGCAAGTGGCTGGTTGGAGGAGCAACTACGGTATTGACGGCGGGCAGTCTTTCTGTTTTAGCCTCGGTTTGGTATGCAGATTATCCGAAATCGTCCTTTCACTCATTTGATGACAGTCGGGAATGGCTTCAAATGGATAAGTTGGGACATGCCTACACCGCAAATGTGTTGTCACAAGCACAATACCAAGCCTGGAAATGGGCGGGTGCATCAGAGAACTCCGCTATTTGGCGTGCAGGGGCAGTTTCTTGGGGCTACCTTTTGGGAGTGGAAATTTTGGATGGTTTTAATCAGGAATGGGGATTTTCGTTTTCCGATCTTGCGGCGAATACAGCAGGAACGGGGATGTTCATGTTACAACAAGCCAAGTGGGGAGAGCAACGTGTGCAACTGAAATTCGGTTATCGCGCGAGTTCATTCGCAGCACTCCGTCCGCAAACTTTAGGAAGCAATTGGTCTGAACGACTGCTCAAGGATTACAACGCACAAAGTTATTGGATAGCTGCGGCGCCAACGCGATTCATGCAAACCGATAAGTTGCGTTGGCTACAACTGGCGATCGGTTACAGTGCACACGAAAAGCTCTTTGGCAACGAGGATCATGTTTTTTGGAATGATCAATATTATACAGCAAAACGGGAATGGGCAATCGGACTGGACGTTGATTGGTCGCAGATCCCAGTTCGAAGACCGTGGCTGAGGAAATCAATAGCTGTCCTGAATGCGGTAAAAATTCCACTTCCAAGTATTTTCTGGAGGAATGGAGTCTGTTATTTGGGCGTATTATAAAAAGTAATGGCAGAATTTGAATTTGAAACCGATCACGGAACTATCCGTGGAAATCAAGTGATCGTATCCGACGCGAAATATTGCGTGGTATTGGCTTGTGGACATAATGGATTTTATCATTTTGCGTTCTTCCCTACGATTCAAGACGTCTTGGAAAAGAACGGCATTTCCAGTGTAGCGTTCAATTATACTCATTGTGGCATTGCGGATCGCGGGGATGTATTCAACGATTTGGAGGCTTATGAGCGAAATTGCCGAAGTTTGGAAGTGACCGATCTTTTATTGGTCTTGAAATATGCGCACGAGCATCCTCTCCTGAGTAAACAGCAACTTTGTTTGTTGGGACACAGTATGGGAGGATTCTCGGCAGGTTTCGCGGCGAGTGCTTATCGAAAACAGACCAATGAGCGCTTGTTACTCGCTTTTTTATGCCCTTTGAAGACTTTGGATATCCGCACAACGGAAGTGATGGACGAGTGGAAAAAGAATGGGAAATATTACCGTTTGAATACACGAACCAATCAAATGCTCCCTCAGGGACGAGAATTCTTAGAGGAAACCCTGCAAAGTGATGATCGCTGGAATTTACAGTTGGCGATCTCATCTTATCCGGATCCTGTATTTGTGGCGCATGCAGTAGATGATGAGTCTGTTCCGTTTGAACACGGTCGCGCCATATTTTCTTGGCTGTACAAGAATAATTTGCAGAATGCATTCCTACCGATACCGGGAGCGAATCATACCTTGAACACGGCGCATCCGATGAAACGCGATAGTGACGAATTGCAGTTTTTCCTGACGAACTTTGTCAATTGGCTGCATCAATTATCATAAAAAAAAGCCGGTTCAAGCCGGCTTTTCTCAACGTATCTTAGGACTTCAACTATCCAAATTTCTTGAACAACACGCTGGCAATGTGTCCACCAAATCCGAAGGTATTACTCATCGCGTAGGTCAATGATTTCTTTTCACCCGTGTTTAACGGGAAATGGAATGCATCGGCAAATTCCGGTTCTATCTCCTGAGTATTAATTGTTGGTGGAACCATTTGTTCTTGTAAGGCTTTGATACAGGCAATGGCTTCTACGGCACCAGCAGCACCTAATAAGTGACCAGTCATCGATTTCGTTCCGGAAACACTCAAGCTTTTTCGTTCACCAAACACGCGTTTTGCGGCGATCAATTCACTTTTATCTCCTTGCGGTGTGGACGTAGCATGCATATTGATATAATCCACTTGTTCGGGAGAGATCTCGGCTTCGCGTAATGCCTCTTCCATACCAAGTACTGCTCCGTCTCCTTCCGGATGTGTTCCGGTTAAATGATAGGCATCTGCGGCCATTCCACCTCCAACTACTTCTGCATAGATCTTCGCGCCGCGTGCGACTGCATGTTCGTATTCTTCCAAAATAATGGCTCCTGCGCCTTCTCCCATCACAAATCCGTCGCGAGAAACATCAAATGGTCGGGATGCTGTGGCAGGATCATCGTTTCGCTTCGATAATGCCTGTGCAGCCGAGAAACCACCCATAGCTGCTTGATTGATCGCCGCTTCTGAACCGCCGGAGATGATCATATTTGCTTTCCCCCAGCGAATGTAGTTGAACGCGTCGATCAAGGCTGTATTGGATGTAGCACATGCAGAAACAGGACTGTAGTTCACTCCGCGAAGACCATACTCCATAGAAATGATCCCGGCTGCAATATCTACCAAAATTCGCGGAATGAAAAATGGTGTGAAGCGCGGTGTTCCGTCGCCGGCTGCAAATTCCAACATCTGGTCTTGAAACGTTTGGATACCTCCATTTCCAGAGCCCCAAATTACACCAATGCGGTCTTTGTTCAGCGTGTCGAAATCGATGCCGCCATCTTTTACCGCCTGTCGAACTGCGATCAGTGCATACTGCGTGAAGGGATCGTATTTGCGCAGTTCCTTTACATCAAAATGGTCTTTCGGATCGAACTGTTTCAGCTCACAGGCAAAGGTCGTTTTGAATTTTTCCGTATCGAATTTGGTGATTGGTGCCGCACCGCTTTTACCGGCGATCAAGGCATTCCAATAACTGTCTACATCATTTCCGATGGGTGTTAAGGCACCAAGTCCAGTAACAACAACTCGTTTTATCATGTCAAAAAAATTGAGCCGCGAAAATACTATATTTCCTGAAAAGACCGCTTAGGGCACCAGGCGAATCCCGGCTTGCTGCATTTCTTCCTTGGAAAGCGACGGTGGATTGATGCCTTGTACTAACTTTTGAATTACGAGATCAGCTGCTTTCAAAGCATCTTGTTCACTGGAAAATCCGTTGTTTCCCGGAATGGCCGGTATGTGTGGCTGATGGATACGCACGGCATTGTTCTCTAGGATATCATATCCCCAACCACTGCCTTCGGTAAAAAATGCTTTTGCTTGGAATGGAAGCGCTTTTTTTTGAGGCTTTTCCGATTGTGTCACGGTTTCGTTTGCTCCGACTCTCGGTTCGCTTTCCGGTGTCGTAGATTCGATGGCACTTTGCGTTGTTGCCGGTTCAGGATGTTTTTCTCCACAGGAAACCACTACGAAACAGGCGATCCAGAACAGGTGTCTCATTGCTTGATGAACTTTTCAGTGAAGTAAGTGCCGGAAGCTGTTTTTCCAAACATGACATAAGATCCCGTTGCCAAGTGGCTTACATCCAAAACCTGACCTGTTTGTGCCCAGCTAACCGGTACGATTTTTCCCTGAAGATCCTGAATGGTCACTTCGGATACGATCTCCGATGTAAAATGAATCCGTTCTGTACTTGGGTTCGGGAAGTAATCCAAAGTGATCATCGCTTGTTCTGATTGCGAAAGTACCGGGATCAAGGCATAAAAATCATCTTGAAATTCGGCATTTCCGTAACCGGATCCGACATAAGCAATTCCGTTGATGGCAAAAGCAGTCGCGTGCTTTCGAGCAATTCCAGGATAGTCTGTGGTCTGTTCCCACGAATTCGTGAAATAGTGATATTGCCAGGTTTCTTTGGTGTAGCCATTCGCAGTTTCACCGGTAAAAACGAATCCGTCTGGATAGATGCCACAAGCGCTGGCACCGGATCTTCCTGCTGCTGGTAATGAGGCACGGGAAGCCCAAACGTCAAATTCCGGGATGTACATCCACATATCTGATTTCAACTGTCCATCATCGCCCAGTCCCACGAAACCATAATTACCAATGGTAAAGCTGATCGCAGATTTACGAGGACTCCCCGGAAAATCGGCAATTTCAGTCCAGGTGTTCGTTGCGGGATCGTATTTCCAGAAATCATTGCTGAGTCCGGTAGGCGTGTGCCCTGTGCCAACATATCCCTTGTCTTCTATCACAAATGCAACAGCCGACCGGCGCGCCATTCCTTCAAAATCTGCTACTTGCGTCCATGTTTCAGTAGCGGGATCGTATTGCCAAAAATCATTGTAAAATCCGGCAGTATTACCTTGACCTAAACCGGTGTATGCTTTGTTTTGGATAACGAATCCAACAGCAGATCCACGATTCTGTCCACTTCCCAGATCTCCGCCCCAAGATGCCTCGTCATCCCAATCATCCTGATTCGGTTTGTAGGAATACATGCGTCTGGTGAATTGATTGTCAACCATTCCTCCAACTACGTAACCGGTATCTTCCAATACAAAACTGGTTGCTACCGATTTTGCCGGACCTTTCATGGAATCGATCTGAAACCATTGTGCTTGTGCATTCAAAGAATGAACAGCGCACAGCAGGCTTAAAACAATGAGATACTTTTTCATTGATTTACAATTTGAATGGTTTTATGAACGATCGCCTCACCCATATTGAGTTCAAGGTAAATATGATACGTTCCTGTGGCAAAATCTGCGCAAGGTATGACCTTGTCGATCACTTCTGAGGAAATGTAAACCACGTTACCCTGCATATCGATCACCTGAACACGATCAATGGATGCATTTGGAACATTCAAGCGGATCTCCGTGCTTGCCGGATTGGGATAGAACATGACTTGATCTTCCAACTCATCGATCTCCAAAACATCCAGAGGAATGTATTCGTAAATACTTTCTTTCTTACCGCTCACACCGCTTCCTGTTCCCACATAGGCATGATTGTCAACCGTAAACGCGATGGCTTGTTTGCGCTCACTTCCACCAAAGTTTGCACGTGGATACCAATTGTCGGTTGCCGGATTGTACATAAAGAGATCTTCTTTTAATCCGCCGTTTGTACCCAAACAGACATATGCTTTTGTTCCTATGGCGAAGGTGCTTGCGCCACCACGATATCCGCCGACAAAATCAGCCATTTGCGTCCATGTATTCGTCCCGGGGTTGAAGCGCCACCAATCTTTGCAGTACGTGTCCTGATTTGTTCCCAAACCGACATAAGCTACATTTCCAACAGAAATACTGGATAAATTGTAGCGCACACCACCCGGAAAATTGCTGCGTTGCGTCCAGGTATTGTTCAGTGGTTTGTATTCCCAAAGTTGATTGAGGTACGAATTTGGCCCTACTTTTCCACCGCACACATAGCCTTTATTGTCAACAGCAAATCCCGTTGCGTAATACACGCCAGATCCATTTCCTCCGGGATAGTTCGCCTTGGCTGTCCAAGAATTTGTAGTGGGATCGTATTCATAGAAATCGGCTAACCGAATTCCAAGTTGGGCCTCATCGTTATCAATTCCACCGCCAACGTAGCCTTTTCCATTCATGGCAAAACCAAAAGCACAACGTCTACCAGATCCTGGAAGATCTGCTTTTTGCGTCCAAAGATCTGTACTTGGATCGTATTGCCACAAGTCTTTTCGTACCATTTCAGCAGTGTCCACGCCGGTAGCTACGTAGCCATGATCACCAATTGAAAAAGCAACCGCCTGTTCGCGTTCACCTCCAAAAAAATCATTCTTTTTTACCCACGAGTTAGGTGATTGACCAAAAACAGAAACACTAAGCGAAATCCAAAAAAGTATCAATAAGTTCTTCATGGGTTATCTTTTTAGGATCAATTCACTGTGTTTATTTCCACGATCATCATGCAAAGCAACAAGGTAATTTCCCGGTAAAAGCGGTGAAACATCAATTTGTGTTTGCAGCTCGTTTAAGACACCTTGTTGCACAACATTTCCCAGGAGATCACACAGTTGGTAGTTCATTGTACCTGTCAATGTTTCCAAGCGCAGGGTAATCTGATCGTTTGATGGATTCGGAAATACAGAAAACCTTAAAACCTGTTGTTCGTCAAGTGCTGCAAAACGATCGAAGGCCCAAAAATCGTTGAAATTGATCCCGTTGGTCCCTAAACCGAAATACGCGCGGTCATTCACGGTAAATCCAACGGAAAATCTTCTGGACGATCCCGGGAAATCTTCCATTTGTAACCAAGTATTGGTTGCCGGATTGAATTCCCAAACTTGTCGGGTAACATTTGCCAATGCGCCTTGATATCCTGTAACAATGTATCCTTTTCCATTCAAACTACAGGCCGATGCACCGCCACTGGCAACACCCGGGAAGCCTGCTCTTTGAACCCATGTATTCTGTGCAGGTTTAAATTCGTAAAGTTGATAACCGTTTTTCACAAATCCACTGGATCCAACGACGAAGCTAGACTGCCAAGTGTTTAACGAAACCGGAATGTTTGCTTTCATTACCCAAGTATCTGTTGCTGGATCGTATTCCGCTACTTGATTTCCCATCAGCACGTAGCCTTTTTCATCTATGCTGAATGCAGTTTGATCGGTAGCATCCAGTGGACAATTTGCGATGGAAGTCCAGGTGTTTGCATCCGGATCGAAAGCAAAATATTGCACGCTGTAAGCTGTACCGCCTCCAACGTAGCCTTTGGTGCTATTTCCCCACGCGATTGCTCCATACATGGGTGCGGGATAATTGGCCTTTTGCGTCCAACTGTTCGAAGCCGGATCGTATTCCCACCAATCAGAATAAACAATGTTCACTCCTGTACCATTCATGTGTCCAAGTCCGGCATATCCCTTGTCTCCAATAGCAATGCCTGTTGCGCGGTGTCGTCCGATTGCTCCGAAATCTGCTCGTGGCAACCAGCCTTGTCCAAATAAAGTGCAGCTCATTAAAAGAGTGCTTAGCAAGATCACTAGTTTCATCGTACTTTCATGAATTTACGTGAAGACATTCCTCTAGAGGTCGTAACTTCTACGAAGTAAATTCCCGCTTCCAATCCAGAAATATCAATGGGGCTATTTGCGGTGATTACAAGGGACTGATGAACGACGCGTCCTTCAGTATTTCTCAAAACAACGGTTGCTGTTTCTGTGAGTCCTTGAATGTTGATCTGATCTTTTGCAGGGTTCGGGAAGATCACCAAACTACTTTCCAGTTGCTCGTCCAAACTCAGGAAAGCTCCATCGATGTTGAGGGTGTAATCTCCCTGTTCGTTGCCCCATCCTTCTACAATGATAAAAGCAGTATCGATTCCTACTGTAGAAAAGGTTAATTCGGATGCGCTTCCGCAGCTGCCATCGTCATTATAAGCGATTACATTTCCTTGTGCATCGGTTAC
>CAYRVL010000007.1:37690-49894 GCA_964427665.1 uncultured Fluviicola sp.
AATGAAGCACATGGATCGATTGGTAAGGTTCCGCCTTCACGTTGAATGACACGCATTCTCGTAGGTCCTGACTGCGCATTAATTGGAACATTAACGTTGTAAAGTGTAGGTGCTACCGGCGGCGTTCCCTGCCAGGTTCCAATGGACTCGCTTAGGTCGAATATAAAATCTTTGTTGAAATCAATGAATACTTGTCCAACGCCTGCGTAGTTTCCCTGACAAGTTCCGTAATCAACCGTGAGTTGATATGTGCTTCCAGCGTTCAGAGTTACGGACTGAGAACTGGTTAGATCTTGCACGCCAACCACTCCGGGACATCCGGTGAAATTTATGCTGCCTGAAGCACCGGTAATTTGAACCAATTGAACATTGGAGTCCTGCGTGCTAGTCGGACCGGCATTCATGCAATACTGCGCGAATAGCGAAATTGCCGGGGACACCGCAAAAAGGATGGCAAGTGTTTTTTTCATGAGTAGTAACAGTTCAAAAGAAGAATAAAGATAACGAATTTATCTCAGGAACTTAACAATTCCATCATCTGGACGTGTTACTGCACAAAAAAGTTGTTTGTTGTTCGTAAATCTTACAAGAATCCAAGTTCTAATTTGGCTTCTTCACTCATCATATCTTTGTCCCATGGTGGATCAAATACAATGTGTACCGCAGCTGAATTTACTCCTTCAATGCTTTCAACTTTTTCGCGAACATCTTTTGGAAGCGATTCAGCGACCGGACAATTCGGTGAAGTCAGTGTCATATCAATATCTACATGACCTTCTTTGGAAATTTTAACCTCGTAGATCAGGCCCAATTCGTAAATGTCCACTGGAATTTCCGGATCGTAGATGGTTTTGAGCATCGCTACAATTTTATCTTCAAGTTGCTCCATAGTCTATTTTGATAAGGCTTTTAATGCCAGCATTTTAATTCGTTTAACCATATTCGCCAAGCCGTTTGCTCGGGTAGGAGATAGGTGTTCTTGCAGACCGATCTCGGAAATGAACTGCAAATCGGCTTTTGCAATTTCTTCAGCCGGTTCGCCGTCAAACACACGAATAAGTAATCCGATGATTCCTTTGGTGATGATCGCATCCGAATCAGCGGTAAAGTAGATCTTGCCATTCTTTTCCGATGCATCCAGCCAAACTTTACTTTGACAGCCCTCGATCAAACGATCATTCGTGCGTTTTTCTGCATCGATCAATGGAAGTTCTTTTCCCAATTCGATGATGTATTCGTATTTTTCCATCCAATCATCGTAGATGGCGAATTCATCGATCAGTTCCTGTTGTTTTGTTTCTATTGCACTCATCTTATCGTAACATGCCTATACTGCGTTCCACTGCCGCAATGAATGTATCAATTTCTTCTTTTGTGTTATAAAACGCAAAGGAGGCGCGAACTGTTCCCGGTACTCCAAAAATATCCATCAAAGGTTGGGTACAATGATGACCTGTTCGCACGGCAATACCTTGTTTATCCAATAAAGTTCCCAGATCAAAAGGATGGATCCCATCCACCACAAAAGAAACCACGCTTGTTTTGTGTTTGGCCGTCCCGATGATACGCAACTCTTCAAATGTGGAAAGCAAGTCCTGTGCGTATTCCGCCAATTCTGCTTCGTATGCCGCAATTTCGTTCATATCGAACTGCTCGAGGTAGTTCAAAGCTGTTCCCAGACAAATTCCACCTGCAATATGTGGTGTTCCCGCTTCAAATTTGAATGGCAACTCGTTGTAGGTCGTTTTTTCAAAGGTTACCTTAGCGATCATATCGCCTCCGCCTTGATAAGGAGGCATTTCATTCAATAAGTATTCTTTGCCGTAAAGTACGCCGATCCCGGTTGGACCAAATACCTTGTGTCCTGAAAATACGAAGAAGTCACAATTCAGATCTTGTACATCCACCTTCAGGTGTTGAATACTCTGTGCACCATCGATCAAGACTTTTGCACCAACGGCATGCGCCTTTTCAATGATTTCTTTAACCGGATTGATCGTGCCCAGTGAATTCGAAATATGCGTAACAGCGACCAGTTTTGTCTTGGAAGAAAGCAACTCGTCAAAAGCCGACATATCCAACTCGCCGCGTTTGTTGATCGGAATTACTTTTAATATCAGTTTTTTGCGTTCACACGCCATTTGCCAAGGAACGATATTCGAGTGGTGTTCCATGGCTGAAATCAGGATCTCATCTCCGGCCTGCAATAATTCTGTGAATGAATTGGCTACTAAGTTGATGCTGTCGGTTGTGCCTTTGGTGAAAATGATCTCTTCTTTTTTCGGTGCGTTGATGTAGCGTTGAACAGTCATACGCGCTTCTTCGTATTCGTTGGTCGCTTTCTGACTCAAATGATGCACCCCGCGGTGAATGTTCGCATTGTCCTTGCTGTAATATTGCTGGATCGCGTCCAAGACCATCTGTGGCTTTTGCGACGTTGCCCCGTTATCAAAGTAGATCAGGTTTTTACCGTAAACTTGTTGACGTAGGGCTGGAAAATCCTGTCGGATTTCACGAACACTGAATTTTCGCTTGTTTGAATTCATATCACAAAGATAGCGAAAGTGCTTATTTATATTATTTCTAAATTAAAAGAATTTCCAACCTTTGTAACTTTCGTACGTCAAAGTAAAAATGTAAGTCCATGCGCTACCTCGGTATGTTGGTGATCTTGTTCGTGTTCGGCTTGTCTTCTTGTAAGAAATACAAGTTGAATCAGCCGGCTTATCTGAATTTAAATTGGGGTTTCACCAATAATTTGCCTGCATACAGTAAGGTGAATTTCACCGGTGGTTTCTTTTATGTGGATCAGTTGACCGTTTCCGGTGTCCGCAAAGAAGGTGCGAACGTAGAGGTAAACCAAACATTGCCAATAACCCAAACTAGTTTCTCGAATACCGGTTCGCTTGGTTTGAGCTTGGATATTCCGGTGGGCGATTACGAACAGTTTGAAGTCACCTTGAATGTCAATAAAGCGGATGCACAAACAATGGTGCTTTATGGAAATTACGACAATGGGGACGAGCTGATTCCGGTAGAAATTCAATGGAATGTTCCGAAAAAATTGGTGTTCAAAGCTTCCAATGGCTTCACGCTAAAAAAGAAGAATGACTATGTGTTGAGCTTGGGTCCAAATGTTTCAAAATTGCTTTCCTCGGTTTCTGCAACGCAATGGGAAATGGCGGCAATTTCCAATGAAAACGGGACGCCAACACTCATCATTCGCGATAATTACAACGCGGCGATTTACCAAGACATCGAAAGTCAATTGTTGAATTCTTTGGAATTAACGATTCAATGATCATGAATAATTACAAAGAAATAATCGAGGGTTGTGTGCGCTGGGAAAGAACGTCTCAGGAACAGTTATATCGGTCATTTTCGAAAGAATTATTCAAGGTGTGTCGCTTGTACGCCAGCGATATTCAAGATGCGGAAGATATGCTGCACGATGCCTTTATGCATATCTACAAACAAATTGGTTCGTATAATTTTTCCGGATCTTTTGAAGGTTGGATGCGACGTGTTACGGTTAACTGTTGTTTGCAAGCGTTGAGAAAGCGCAAGTCGTTTACGCAAATTCAGGATATTCCGTATGTGGAAGAACACGAGGTCGAAATGGAGGCTGCGATTCCTTTTTCACGTATTTTGGAAGAGATCAATAAATTGCCGGCGAAAGCAGGTTTGGTATTGAAACTGTATGCTTTGGAAGGTTGGTCACATGCAGAAATTGCTGAAGAATTAGAGATCTCTGTTGGGACTTCAAAATCGCAATTGAATTATGCACGTTCCGTTCTGAAGCAAAATTTAGCATGAGTTCAGATCAGTCATATCGTCAGAATTTGCAACGATCTATGCAGGATTGGGATGCCGGTGTGCCTCAGGATAATTGGGATGCGTTGAATGCAGATCTCCGAGAAGAGCACATGTGGCAACGCCTGAATTCCTCGCTGGAACAAGAAGGGGATCTGCGCACTATGCAGGAATCCTTTGCATCTTGGAACGCTGGAAATCATTTGGATGGTTGGTCGCGAATCGAAGAAGAACTGGCTCGTGAACGAGTTTGGAATCGTCTGAATGCTAGTTTGAACAATCCGCAAGCCTCTACAACGCCTTGGTTGAAATATTTGGTAAGTTCTGCAGCTGCTATACTGATCGCGTTCTTCCTATCGGAGCAACAAGGACCAGTTCATTTAGGATCTCATATCTCGAATGAGGTTTCCGGACAAGGAGTGAAAACATCTCCAGTAGCAGATGCAATATCAGAACCAAGGGAGATCGCTCTGGAACGGTTGCCAAAACAAACTACGGTATTCGTGACCGATCCTGTTGAGCAAACAGCTGATTCTGAAGTAAGATCAGTGGAATCATTCGATCAAGTAGTTGAAAATGTTGAGGAGGCAGGAACGAGAACGAACACAGACGAGCTTTTGGTTATAGACCCAATGAATCCGAGAGGAGTGAGGAACGAAACAGCATTGTTGCCTTCTGAAAGGGATCCACTTTTATTCCCGATTCTTAAACCGACTCCGTACCATGTGCGTGTGGGAACCCAGATAGCCTTGCTGAATGAACGTGATGGTTCACAATTCAATAATTTCTTTCCGCGAGCATCTTGGACAGCAGATCTTGGGTATACCCGACAATTCAGAGGTTTAGAATGGGGAGCTTCGATCGGATTTACACAATTTGCGCAGGAAAGTGGAAAATACTTGAATGGTCGATATTTCAGCTCCTCGCAGAAACTAAATACCGTTCAGATTTCGGGAACGGTTGGAAAGGATTTAGGTCGTTGGACAGTGTTCGCAGGAATTCAGTTGAATAAGTTAGTGTTTGGATTAGAGGAACGTTCCAATATCGTTACGAATATTTATAATTCTAACCGATTGAATCTAGGCGGAACCGCAGGAGCAGATGTGGTGATCAATCAATTCAAAAATGGCAATCACGTAGACTTGGGTGTTCAATATCAGTACATTCCACGGGTGATCAGTTCCAATGCATATTTTCAGCATGTACAAGGTTTGAAATTGCAGATAAAATATGCGTTTTAATCCAACCTTTTCGAATGTCAAACATCATGTAATAAAAAAACTAAGTCGGGAATGAACATCTGTTTCTCCAAGTTTGTTTAATTGACAAGCTACAGATTTTTCGGCACGTAGTTTGAACTGTGAAAAAGAGGTTTCGGCCTCTTTTTTGTTGTATATTTGAACCGGTTTAACAGAATAAGAATGAGAGTAGTAGTAGTGGCAGTGTCGACTTTGTTGGTCATGTCGGCATGTAGTAAAAGAAAGATCCAAAAGATCGAAAACAACTTGATGAATGGCACGTGGAAAGTGACGTCATTCAAAGATGATGGACAAGACAAAACCAGTCAATTTGCTGGTGTTGTTTTTACCTTTAACACAGATGGAACAGTTACATTGAACGGAGCGGTTTCCGTAAAAGGAACATGGGACGTAGCAAAGGAAGATGATAGCAACGACGATGATCTTTTTGACGATCGTCATCAAGAATTGATCCTGAACATTCCGTCTCCTTATGAATCCATCTCTGATGATTGGGAGATCGATAAATTCAGTGATACAAAGATCGAATCGAAAGATGACAGTAATGACGATGAGGTACTGATCTTACAGAAAAATTAAGATGAAAAGGAGCGTTAAGCTCCTTTTTTTATGGCATGTAATAAAAATTCTTTGTTTCCGTCGCCGCCGGTTATTGGTGAATCAATGATGGACACGATCTCAAAATTTGATAAACGTGCTGCGGTTTCTATTTTGGTGATCACATTGGGGTAAACAGAGGCACTTTTCACGATCCCGTGTTTATTCAGCATTTTTTTATCCAATTCGAACTGTGGCTTGATCAATGCAATGAGGTCTCCGCCGTCTTTCAGAAAAGGGACAATAAATGGAATCACTTTTTCCAAAGAAATGAAAGACACATCGATCACCACGCCATCGACTTGTTCCGGTATCAGATGGCTGGTCAATTCCCGAACATGTGTGCGCTCCAAGTTCACGATCTTTTCGGATTGTGCGATACGCTCGTGCAATTGGCCGTGACCAACATCTACACAATACACTTTGCTTGCGCCATGATGCAAAAGCACCTCGGTAAATCCGCCTGTTGACGCCCCCAGATCGATAAATGTCTTATCGGCAACGGTAACATGAAAGTTGTCAAGAGCTTTCAACAACTTCAAAGCTCCGCGCGAAACCCAAGTCAATTCTTCGTTCAATAGAATGATGGACGCATCAATCGGAATTTTTTTTCCGGGTTTGTCCAAAGTAACACCATTTACGAGTACGTCACCGTTCTTGATCAATTCTTCTCCACGAGTTCGGGAGGTGACCAAACCACGTTCTACCAAAAGCTTGTCTAAGCGTTCTTCCATGGTACAAAAGTACGCAGAAAGAAGCAGCTGGTATCAAGAAAAAAATCCCAAACATGACTGCTTGGGATCTCGAGTTATAATCAATTTTACTTAGGCTATCACCCAACCAAATCGGTTTTCTATTTCTTGATGAATGTGTGATAGGACCGTTTCGTTTTCCACTTTGTCCAGGACATCTCCGATAAAAGCACCCACCATCAATTGTCTGGCTGCTTTTTCACCGATTCCGCGTGCACGCAAGTAGAATACGGCTTCTTCATCCAATTGTCCGGTGGTAGAACCGTGGGAACATTTCACGTCATCTGCGTAAATTTCCAACTCTGGTTTACTGTTTACGGTTGCATCGTCACTCAATAATACGTTTCCGTTGGATTGGAAAGCATTGATCTTTTGTGCATGTGGACGCACGAACACTTTGCCATTGAAGACGGCAGTCGCTTTTCCGTCGATCACACCTTTGTACAATTCGTTCGATTCACAATGAGCCACGCGATGGTCTACCGTGGTGTGATTGTCCACATGCTGTGACGCGCGCAGTAAATAAGCACCATTCAAATTGGTTTGTGCATTGCTGCCATTCACGTTGATCACAAGATCATTTCGCACCAAAGCACCGTCCAAGGTAATCGTGTTGATCGTGAATGTACTATCGCCGTCTTGTGCGACATTTTCAGAAACGATTGCAAAGGACGTCGGGTCTTCTTCTTGTAATTTATCGATGGTCACCTGCGCATTTTTGCCCACAGAAATGTCAGAGATCACATTGGTAAAACACGCTTGTGCGTTAACGGATACGAATCTTTGAATAATATGTGCTGTAGAAAATGCCTCTGCGGAAATACTGTGGCGTAGATGTCCCACCACTTGTTCGCCTGTCTGAATGTGAATGATCTCGATGCTTGGTGCAACTTGTACTTTCGCAGAGATGTGCACATACAAACCATCTGTTGCATAGGCTGTATTGAATGCGTGGAAAACTGATTTGAAGTTTTCTTCCCCGCTGGCAAACACCTGTTGCTCGGCAGTATCCATTTGTGATAAGGCCTGAATTTTTGTTCCGTCCGGGTAAGAGGTTGAGCTTAAGTCAGGGGAAAAATGACCATTTACGAAAACAAAACGAACGGAATCGTCTGATAACCCAAAAGAGGTATTGACGTTTTCTGTACCGGTATTGGTAAATGCCGTATTCTTGATCTTTGCAACACGCGTGTATTTCCATGCTTCGTGACGTGATGTAGGAAAATCGTTGTTTTCCAAGTAGTTCAAAGCATGTTTTCGGGCTTCTTCGTTCAGCAGGAAAGAGCCTTTCAGGTTCCAGCCTACTTGTGCCGCTGATGTTTGTTCCAAAACTTCCATTGGGTTTCGTGTTTGGTTATGCAAATTCAGCTTTGATCCAGTCGTAGCCTTTTTCTTCTAGTTCCAATGCCAATTCTTTAGGTCCGGACTTTACGATCTGTCCGTTGTACAAAACGTGAACGAAATCCGGCACGATGTAATCTAACAAACGTTGGTAGTGCGTAATAACGATCGTTGCATTGTTCGGTGATTTCAATTTGTTTACACCATTTGCTACGATACGCAACGCATCGATATCTAAGCCGGAATCCGTTTCATCCAAAATAGCCAATTTCGGTTCCAGCATGGCCATTTGGAAAATCTCGTTGCGTTTCTTTTCACCTCCGGAGAATCCTTCGTTTACCGAGCGGGACGCTAGTTTGGCATCCAATTCAACGATGGCTGATTTTTCGCGCACCAAGGCCATGAAATCCTTCGAGGAGATCGCCTCTTGTCCGCGGTATTCGCGAATTTCATTCAAGGCAGTTCTCAAGAAATTGATGTTCGATACTCCGGGAATCTCAACCGGGTATTGAAACGCCAGGAACAAGCCTTCACGAGCGCGATCTTCCGTACTTAACTCCAACAGGTCCTTGTTGTCGAAACTAACTGATCCTTCTGTGATCTCATATTCTTCTCGTCCTGCCAAAACACTGGCAAGTGTACTTTTTCCGGCTCCGTTTGGACCCATGATCGCGTGAACCTCACCCGGTTTCACTTCCAAGTTCAATCCTTTTAAGATCTCTTTGCCATCGATCGAGGCATGCAAATTCTTTATTGATAACATATCGTATTCTTTCTAATTCGTTTAACCAACCGATCCTTCCAAACTGATCGTCAATAATTTTTGTGCCTCTACAGCAAATTCCATAGGAAGTTGATTCAATACCTCTTTGCAGTATCCGTTCACGATCAAACTGATCGCTTTTTCTTCCGAGATTCCACGTTGCAAGCAATAGAAGATCTGGTCTTCACCGATCTTCGAAGTAGTCGCTTCGTGTTCGATCTTTGCGGAAGGATTTTTGCATTCAATGTACGGGAATGTATGCGCGCCACACTCGTCGGTCATCAACAAAGAATCGCATTGGGAGAAGTTACGTGCATTGTGTGCGTTTTTGTGAATTTGAACCAATCCGCGGTAAGAATTGTGTGATTTTCCGGCAGAAATTCCTTTTGAAATGATCGTACTTTTTGTGTTTTTACCCAAGTGGATCATTTTAGTTCCGGTATCCGCTTGCTGGTAGTTGTTCGTAACCGCTACAGAATAGAATTCACCTACTGAATTATCTCCTTTTAATATACAAGATGGGTATTTCCAAGTAACGGCAGATCCTGTTTCTACTTGAGTCCAGGAGATCTTCGCATTGGTTTCGCACAAGCCGCGCTTGGTAACGAAGTTGAAAACACCTCCATCGCCATTCTTGTCGCCCGGATACCAGTTCTGAACGGTAGAGTATTTGATCTCGGCGTCGCGAAGTGCTATCAATTCCACCACGGCTGCGTGCAATTGATTTTCGTCGCGTTGCGGAGCGGTACATCCTTCCAAGTAGGAAACGTATGAACCTTCATCAGCTACTACCAGTGTGCGCTCGAATTGTCCGGTATTGGCTTCGTTGATCCGGAAATAAGTTGACAATTCCATAGGGCAACGCACGCCTTTTGGGATGTAACAGAACGAACCGTCTGTAAATACTGCTCCGTTTAATGCTGCATAGAAATTGTCGGTATTCGGTACTACCGTTCCCATGTATTGACGCACGAGTTCCGGATATTCTTGAACTGCGTCACTGAACGAACAGAAAATGATTCCTAATTCTTTCAATTTTTCTTTGAAGCTAGTTGCCACGGAAACCGAGTCCATCACGAAGTCTACCGCTACTCCTGTCAAACGCTGTTGCTCTTCCATCGAAATGCCCAGTTTGGCCATGGTTTCCTTGAGTTCCGGATCCACGTCGTCCCAACTTTCGTATTTCTTGGTCTGTTTTGGAGCTGCGTAATAGGAAATAGCTTGGAAATCTGGCTTTTGGTATTGAACGTGCGCCCATTCCGGCTCGGTCATCTTTGTCCAGATCTCGTAGCTTTTTAAGCGGTATTCCAACAACCATTCCGGTTCATTTTTCTTGGCAGAAATGAATCGAATGATATCTTCGTTCAAACCAAGAGGAGCTCTATCCGATTCGATATTGGTTGTAAAGCCAAATTTGTACTCGGAATTCTCGAGGTCTTTCGCTAAATCATTTTCTGTATATCCCATTTGAATAAGGTTTGATGGATCAGAGTGAGAAGGATTCCCCACAACCACAAGTTCTTCCTGCGTTCGGGTTTGTAAACACGAATCCTTTACCGTTCAATCCGCCGGAAAAGTCCAACGTTGTTCCGATCAAGTACAAATAACTTTTTTTATCTACGACCACTTTGATCCCGTTGCTTTCAAAAGTTTTGTCGTCTGGACGTTCTTCGTTGTCAAAAGTCAACTGATACATCAATCCGGAACACCCTCCACCTTGAACGCCAACACGAATAAAAAAGCCGTCTTTTCCTTCGTCTTCCATAAGTCGAAGTGCTTGTTTTTTAGCGCTTTCTGTAACTGTTATCATATGAACAGATTTTTTCTTTATTTAGATTAATTATAAATAAAGTGTAAAGTTGATGACAAAAATACCGTTTTTATGGTATTGAACAAATAAAAAAAGTGAAAGTTTCTGCTTTTGGTGGGGACCAGCAACAATTTGATGAGCGGTATTTTACTAAATCATTTTTTTTTTCGTTATTTGTGTCGCTATTTAACGATACTTGTATCTACTACTATGAAGAAACTTCTATTAATCCTGTTTATTGGGGTCGTATCCCATCTTTCATGGGCTCAATTCCCGGGTTGTCCTGCAGTTGATGCCGGACCAGATCAAACCTTAAGTTGTTCATCGCCATGCGCAACCTTGACAGCAGCTCCGTTCAATGCAGGAGCAACGACATCTTACTCGGTTTCAGCGATACCTCATACACCACCAATTGCATACAATCAAGCTGGTGGAACTGCGGTTTCTGTTGGAGTCGATGATACCTGGAGTCCGCCAGTTTCCTTGCCGTTTCCATTCTGTTTCTATGGTCAAAGTTATACTTCGTGTATCATTGGTTCGAATGGGTCGATCAAATTCAATACAGCTAACGCCGGAGGATATCAAAACTGGAGTTATTCCGCATCGCTTCCAAGCACCACATTGGCTGCCGTAGGAGATATTTTCGGTGTATATCACGATATCGATCCAACGGTTAGTGGCTCTGTTAAATATTACATCTTGGGAACCGCACCGTGTCGCATCTTGTGTGTGGTGTATAATGACCTTGGACATTACAGCTGTACTTCCTTGCGCAGTACATTTATGATGGTTTTGTATGAGACAACGAACGCAATCGATGTGTATGTGCAGCAAAAGCAAACATGTGGTTCATGGAATAGTGGAAATGCCTTGATCGGCGTGCAAAATCCAGCGGGCACTCAAGCAGTGACACCTCCGGGGAGAAACACCGGGGCTTGGACAGTGAATTCTGGTGCTCCGGAAGCATGGCGTTTTACGCCGTCTGGTGCTCCTATTTATACGGTGGAATGGTTTAATGGTGCTACGAGTATTGGAACGGGGAATACGGTGAACGTTTGTCCAACAGCTGCAACAACCTATACCGCTGTGGCTACATACACCGCTTGTAATGGCGCGGTGGTTACTGCTTCAGATGTGGTTACGGTTACGCCAAGTCCAGTTGCGCCAAGTGGAACTGAAATCAACAACGCTCCTACAAGTTGTACCGGAAATACCGGATCCACGGAAGTGCAAGGTACCGGTGGTGCCGGTGGTTACACCTATTCCATTGATGGAGGAGCCTTTCAGTCAAGTGGAATATTTTCTGGGTTATCACAAGGTACACATACCGTAACGATACAGGATGCCACTGGCTGCCTAGGTTCAATAAACATCACGATCAACCAAGTAGCAGGTGTGACATTGACGGTTGCGAATGCGGATGATCCAAGTTGTAGTGGACTGACTGATGGCCTTATTAACACGACTGTTTCAGGTGGTACACCGGCTTATACCTTTACTTTAAATGGAGGTGCCGGACAAGCCACAGGAGATTTCACCGGGCTAGGAGCTGGAGCATATACGATCCTTGTTACAGATCAGGTAGGATGTACAGCTTCGCAATCAGTTACGTTGACCAATCCAGCGGCAATTAACTTTACATTAAATACCACCACTCCGGCAACGTGTATCGCATCCGATGGGAGTGTCGTGGTAAATGCCGCTACTGGTGGCGCCGGATCATTTCAATATTCAATTGACAATGGAGTGACTATGCAGTCGGGAACTACCTTCGGTTCTTTGCCTTCAGGTTCCTATACGATTCTTGCAGAAGATGCTAATGGATGTCAAAGTTCCATCACAGCAAACGTAGCTAGCGTAAACAACCTT
>CAYRVL010000007.1:49994-62479 GCA_964427665.1 uncultured Fluviicola sp.
TGCTAATGGATGTCAAAGTTCCATCACAGCAAACGTAGCTAGCGTAAACAACCTTTTGGGGACCTTGACAAATCAAACGGCAGTATTGTGTAATGGCGGAAATACCGGAACGGTTACAATTGCTGCTGGAGGCACAACTGCGCCTTACGCTTTTGCTTTGGATAATGGAACACCACAGGCAACGGGTGTTTTCAATGGTTTGAACGCAGGTCAGCATGCAGTTGTTGTCGCGGATCAAAATGGATGTACCGATACGGTTACGTTCACGATCACTCAGCCTCAACCGGTTCAGGTCACTACCAATAATACAGCGAATATGTGTTTGAATACCTCTGCCTCGATCAGTGCAACCGCGAGCGGAGGAACGGGAACGATCGATCTTACCTGGAACAATGGAGCAGGAACAGGATCTCCGGTTACGGTTTCACCTACTGTAAATACTACCTATACAGTTACAGCAACGGATGACAACGGATGTACAGCTACAGGTCAGGTCGTGGTTACGGTGAATCCTTTGCCGTCGATCGATGCGGGTAGTGATCAGTCGATCTGTGTTGGGATGCCGGTTACGCTTTCCGGGACAGGTGGAGTTTCTTATTCTTGGGATAACGGGGTTTCTAACGGTGTTAGCTTTACTCCGGGACTTGGAACTCAGACTTACACAGTTACTGGAACTGACGCGAATGGATGTGTGAATACGGATGTGATAACGGTGAATGTGTTACCTGTTCCGATTGCTGCTATCTCTTCCAATGATCCACTTTCCGGATACCCGGGTCTTGTGGTGAACTTTGTGAATGGATCTCAAAACGGAACGCAATACGATATCGATTACGGAAACGGCGATTCGGATGCATCACCGAACGTGGCTACGGTTTTCAATACCACTTTTGGAGCGCCGGGAACGTATGAGGTGATACTGACTGCTTCAAACGGGATTTGTGAAGATACGGCAAGTATGCTGGTTGTTGTGATTCCTTACGAGCCTGTGATCATTCATGTGCCAAATATTTTTACCCCGAATGGAGATAATGTAAACGATGAATTCTTCATTGATGTGCAAAATGGAGTTTCTATCAATGTCGTGATCTTGAATCGTTGGGGAAGTGTTGTGGCAGAATTAACGGACTTCACGCAAAAATGGGACGGGGATAATGCAAATGAAGGGACTTACTTTGTGCAGTACACCGTCGTAGGAAAAGATGGGAATACGACAACCGGTCAAGGAATCGTTCAATTGTCTAAGTAAGTAACATATAGCTTGCTTTTCATATTTCAATAAAAGTCAAAAGGAGGTTGCACATGCGACCTCTTTTTGTTTGTACATTTGTCTCATGCGAATAATTCGTTCACTGGAAGACCAAGTTTTCAATCAGCCAATATTGACACTGGGCACGTATGATGGTGTGCATGCGGGACATCAAGAGATCATTCGTGAGATGGTGGAGCGTGCACGCAAGTCGGGAAGGGAGTCTGTATTGATGACGTTTGATCCGCATCCCAGAATGGTGCTGCAGCCGATGGATCATCGGGTGGAATTGATCGATTCTTTGACAGAAAAGTTGGAGAAATTGGAGCGTCTTGGTTTAGATACCGTGATCTTATACCCGTTTTCGAAGGAATTCGCCGCCTTGAGTGCAAGTGAATTTGTACGACAGATCCTCGTTGAGAAGTTACAGGTCAGTGAAGTGCATATTGGTTACGACCACCAGTTTGGGAAAAACAGGGAGGGAACTTTCGACTTGCTTCAGGAAAAGGGGAAGGAATTCCATTTTTCCGTTTTTCAAACTTCTGCAAAAATGGTGGAGGGAAACGCAGTTAGTTCTACCAAGATCCGTCAAGCGATCGCTGTAGGAGATGTGGTCAAAGCGCAGCAATATTTAGGGTCTCCTTGTCAGTTGAGCGGACGGGTGATCCACGGGAATAAATTGGGGAGAACGATTGGTTTTCCAACAGCGAACATCGATTGGCAAGATGAAACGAAATTGTTGCCCGAAAAAGGGGTGTATGCTGTGCGCGTAACTATGGATGGGAAATGGTTCAATGGAGTTATGAACATTGGCGTAAAACCAACGGTACAGCAAGTGCCAAAGCTCACGGCAGAAGTGTTTATATTTGATTTTGACCAAGACATTTACGATGTTTGGATAAAGGTTGAATTTATACAACGTTTACGTGGAGAACAGAAGTTTGAATCTGTTCTTGCATTGAAAGATCAATTAGCAAAAGATGAAGAATTGGCTCGCCGTGTGCTTGCTGTTGGTTCTATTCCACAGTAAAGCTCAAGATACTTTGCGTGTTTACACGTGGGAGGAGGCGAAGCTTCTTCCGGCAGATTCCGTGCGCGCCATCAACGCCAGTCACTTGAAGTGGGATAGCATTCCGTCTGAACTGTGGAAATATACTGAGTTGCGTACTTTGGACCTATCCAAAAACAAGCTGAAAGAGATTCCAAATGAGATCGGACAGCTAAAGAAACTCAAAGTCTTGGATGTATCCCGTAACAAACTATCTGGTGCACCCATTTATATCTGTCAGTTGCCCCAATTGCGCAGATTGCATTTGGCCAGAAATCAGTATTCATCGCTGCCAGCCTGTATTGGTTACTTGAGTCATTTAACCGTACTGGATATTTGGGACAATCCGATCAATAGCCTTCCGGATGAGCTCATGAATCTGAAGAAATTAAAAGTTGTGGACATGCGCTCCATCTTGTTGAGTCCCGGATTTCAGCAAAAATGGCTAGAACGAATGCCGGAAGTAACATGGGAATTCGATGCGCCGTGCAATTGCGTAGAATAATTTTATTTTTTTTTCCAACCCTTTCGAAAAACAGACATCAAAGTCATGTCAAGAATATCAGAGGTCTCTCTGATTGGTTTGGTAAATTGGGTTTTTAGGTTTGGAAAAGGGTGCTTTGATGGATGCACCCTTTTTCAGTTTAATGCAGTTCAACTTCCAGGATCTCTTGCCAAAATTCGCGGATCGGAATGTTTGCACAAGCCAACATTTGTGGGACGATGCTCGCGGGCGAGAAACCGGGAGTGGTATTGACTTCGATCACGTAAGGTTCATCGTCGACGATCATGAAATCAATACGTGCAATTGAGCGCAACTGAAGCAAGTCGTAACAATACTTGGCGCGTTCCTGTACCTTGTCGCGCAGGTTGTCTGAAATGCGCGCTGGCGTGATCTCCTGAGATTTTCCTAAATATTTGGCTTCGTAGTCGAAAAACTCGTTCTCGGATGCGATCTCTGTGAGCGGTAAAGCGAAAAGACCATCTTTTCTGCGATAAACACCGCATGTGACCTCCGTTCCTTTCAAAAACGATTCAACCACTACTGTTCCTCCCTCGGCGAATGCAGTGTGTAGTGCCTTACCAAGATCGGCAGCCTGATTCACTTTCGAAATTCCAAAACTGGATCCGGAATCAGATGGCTTGACAAAACACGGCAATCCTAGCTCCGCAATGATCTGCTCTTCAGAAAATTCTTGCGGATGTCTTAGAAACAGAGATTTGGCAACGGGCACACCGAAATTTCGAAGGAACTGATTGCAATACCATTTATCAAACGACAACTCGGAGGCCAAGGCTGAAGCATTCACATACGGAATCCCTTTCAAGTCGAGGAATGCTTGGATCTTGCCATTTTCACCCGGATTCCCGTGGATGTAGATCAAACCAGCGTCTAAGCGTAGTAATTGTCCGTCTTGCTCGTATCCACATGTTTCTAGTGAAAAAGGAATACGCGCTTCGTTTCGGTGAGCGAACCATCCCGACTTAGTCACTTCAATCTTCACGACCTCATATCCATCCGGGAAATTCGCGGCGATCGTTGCAGCGCTCTTCATGGAGATCTCAAATTCAGAGGAATATCCTCCACAAAACAGACCAATGCGTTTCATGCTGTATTTTTTTTCAAAGTTAGAGGGCTTGACTTTCCAAAACAGTGCGCGATCAAAAAGTTTTCATGGTCAAATGTTGAAAGCTTATTTACGCGCGAATTTTCACCCAAAACATTCTTCTTATATTTGTTCTTTACTTGATCAGGTAACATGGAACGTTGGCAAAAAATTAAAGCTTTCATTTGGAGTAAGCACTTTTTGAAACAAAGTGGATACATACTGCTTACCTATATCGTGATTGTCGGTGGAACGATCCTGTATTTGGATGCTTACACGAATCACGGAGAAAAGATCAAGCTGCCTAATCTCGTTGGGATGCAATCCGCGAAAGCCCAAGTTGTATTGGAGGAATTGGATCTGAAAATGGAATTGCTGGACTCTGTGTATCGCCCAGATCTTCCTACGGGAACAATTTTGGAGCAAGATCCTTTGCCAACAGCGAAATCACAAGTGTTCGTGAAGTCTGGTCGCATCATACGTGTCCGGGTTTCCAAGCGCACCAAATTTGTAGAAATGCCTTACCTCGTGGATCGATCTCAGCGTTTTGCGGAGAGTGTGCTTAAAAATCGCGGATTGAAATACCGTATTCAGTACGAACCTACGTCAGAAGCAGATGGCGCAGTCTTGAAGCAATTGTTTAAAGGCGCATCGATCAAAGAAGGGACTAAATTGCCTGCAGGTTCGGTAATTACACTGGTTGTTGGACAAAACGATAGTGGCGAGCCGGTCGAATTAATGGATTTGGTGAGCCTCACAATATCTGAAGCACGAGGACGTTTACAGGGAACATCACTCAACTTCCAGGTTGCATCCTGTGACGGTTGCGCAACAGCAGAGGATTCTACTTCAGCCATTATTTACTCGCAAAGTCCTGAGTATTTGGAGGGAGTGACCTTGCCGGCTGGAACAACCATCATGGTCAATGCATCCAAGGGAGGAAATTAATTGCTGCATGAAGTACTTCTACGCGATCCTTTGTTTGATCAGTGCATCCGTATCATTTGCCCAAGAATCCTTGGAACCGATCGGATTTCAGAAACGCGGTCATTTAGCCGTAAAACTCAAGTCGACAGCTACTTTCGATAGTACGTTTGTTTATACCTTCGATACAATTCAACTTCCCATTTTTGACGAGTTTTCCAGCTCGAAGTTTCAGGATCTGACAGCCGTTCCGGGAGCACCGAATGTTTCCGAACAGTTGTTCCATCGTTTATTGGATGTTAGCAACAATCCCTTGCCTGCAAATGCGGCTTACACAGCTACGGTAACGAAACTCAAAACCTATTCGAATGGCTTGTTAACGGAAACGGATCTCCCTGCTACTACGATCAAAGTAGGAAGCTTAGCTGCGTATCCGGTGGCCTACGGGTCGCAAGTGGTTTATCCGCCATACTTTATTTACGACACGCTCGACTTTCCGAACGATCCGGATACAGTATTTATTTTTCAACCAGAATTCACTCAGGACTCAGCCCGATTGTTTACGGCGCATTTGGCCGATCAAGAAGCTATCTGGACGGATTACTATGCTTACCGAAACTTCACACATGCGAAGGATCCGTGGACATTGGGTGTCGTAACATTTGACGGACTCGATGAGAACGGATATCCGTATAATTTCGGAACAGCTTCCGTTGGTTATGCCGATTTCCTGACGTCTAAAACCATCGATCTTTCTGGTTTTGCTCCGAATGATAGCATTTACCTCAGCTTTTTAGTGCAACCGGAAGGTTTGGGGGATGAGCCGGAACAAAACGATTCGTTGGTCTTGGAATTCTACAACGCCGGACAAGATGATTGGGAGCGGGTTTGGAGTATGCGCGGTTCAGATGTAACGGATTTCAAGGTGGGACATATCCGCATCACGCAAAATGCTTATCTGACGGCCGGTTTCCGCTTTCGCTTTAAAAATTACGGCGGCTTGTCCGGAATGCTCGATGAGTTCCATTTGGATTATGTGCATTTGAGAAGCGGAAGTGGTTACCAAGATACCTTGTTCAAGGATTTTGCATTCGTTTATCCTTTAGGTTCCTTGATCGAAACCTATACGCAGGTTCCATGGGACCACTGGGTGAATGATCCAACACACATGAATGGGAATGTGAAGGCAACAGTTCGCAATGGATCAAATGTTGCAGAAAACAATATCAACGGTACCGTCGCTGTTCAGGTAGCAGGAACTACGGAAGGAACATTTACCATGATCGGTCAGACACTTTCCGGAGGCAATATCAATTATGCCCCGCGCACCGTGTATGAATCGTATCATGATTTTTCAGGCGGATATGTGTTCTCAACCACAGCTGTTGAGGAGAAAACTTTCGACGTCATTGCAACCGCATCAGCGCCTTTCCCAAATTTTACCGGAAACGACACCAGTTATACGCAGCAACACTTTGGAAGTGAATACGCGTACGATGACGGTTCGGCCGAAGCAGCTTACGGGATCACCGGTGCACAAGCGCGCTTGGCGTATCGTTTTGTGCCTTATGAAGCGGATACCCTAATTGGAGTGAACATGCATTTTGTCCCATCCGTAAATGATGTCAGTAACAAATTGTTTTTGTTGACAGTGTGGGCCGACAATGCCGGTCAACCTGGAGCTGTTTTGTACGAAGACGATTTCCTGTATCCGCGACAACCGGTTTATGAGGACGATCGCGGGATTTTTACCACTTACTATTTGAACGATTCGTCCTTGGCATTGCCAAACGCGCCTTTCTACATCGGTTGGCGACAAATTGATCTGGATCGTTTGAACATCGGTTTTGACCGCAACAATGATCAGTCGGGCAATACATTCTACTCCTTAAATGGAGGGGCAAGTTGGATTGGGAGTAGTTTGGAAGGTGCGATGATGATGCGTCCAGTGTTTTCCACTGCTGCCAATGCGAGCTTATCCGTAACTGAATCGGAGTTAGACCTGGATTGGGTCATTTACCCGAATCCGGCGATGGACGAGATCAACTTGCGCTGGGATAAGGCCACGCTTTTCTATGGATTGGAAGTACTGGATCAGTTCGGAAAAGTTGTCGCGTATTCCAATGAATTGTCGGCAAGTATTCAACACTTGGCAAAAGGTGTATATTTTGTACGTGCTGTGAATTACCCGGCCGTTAAGACATTGATCAAACAATAATGAGCGAACAAATTCCGGAAATAGACCAGGAAGAGGAAGAATTATTCGAACACTTTCGTTTCAAAGCAGACCCGGGGCAAGAGGTGGTGCGCATCGATAAGTTCTTGATGGATCGCATGCCGAACACTTCCAGAAATAAGATCCAGGTTGCAGCCAAGAATGGAAACATCTTGGTCAATAATCAAGCTGTAAAACAGAACTACCGGATCAAGCCCGGAGATGAAGTATCCATGGTGCTTCCGTATCCGGTGCGCGAAATTGAGCTGATCCCGCAAGATATTCCACTCGATATCATTTACGAGGATGATTCCTTGATCGTTTTGAATAAACCAGCCAACATGGTGGTGCATCCGGGTTATGGGAATTATACAGGAACTTTAGTGAATGCGTTGGTGTATCATTTCGATCAGTTGCCCGAACGCAATCAGGATTATTTTGGAAGACCGGGATTGGTGCATCGATTGGACAAGCATACAACCGGGATCATGGTGGTTGCAAAAACAGAGAATGCCTTGACGCATCTCGCCAAGCAATTCTATGATCGCACCACCGAACGCAGGTACCATGCCTTGGTTTGGGGAGATGTGGAGGAAGATGTACGGATCGAAGGCAATTTGGGGCGTTCGCTTCATAATCGCAAGATGATGACCGTATTTCCGGATGGAGAGCACGGAAAACATGCCGTAACGCACGTGAAAGTGTTGAAGCGTTTCGGATTGGTCACATTGGTGGAGTGTAAGCTTGAAACTGGTAGAACACACCAGATTCGTGCGCACATGAAGTGGATCGGACATCCCTTATTCCACGATTTGGAATATGGCGGAGATCGCATCGTGAAGGGCACGACAAGCTCCTCGTATAAACACTTCATTGAGAATTGTTTCGAGTTGATCCCCGGTCAGGCACTGCATGCGAAAACCTTGGGTTTTCATCATCCGGAAACTGGAAAGTGGATGCAGTTTGATTCTGAATTACCGGATGGTTATCAACAGTTGTTGGAAAAGTGGGAGCGCTATACTGCTCAATAAAATCTCACAAATATTCGATTAATTGTATTTTTTTGGGGTCGAACGGACTCGATTTGAATTTTTTAAATTAACTTCGGCAATCTTCTACGCGCTGTTGAATGGACCTCGGATATGATACTAAGTTGTATTTTCAGTGTGTTTGAGAGGGATTAACCAATGTTTGCACTTAAGCTTATGAACGTTAAAACACTTACTTTACTCGTGTCGATGGGCATCACTGGATGGGTTTCAGCTCAGCCAAAATATTTGAAAGATGCTAATAAAACGTACCGAAGTGAAAATTACTGTGAAGCGGCAGATAAATGTGCTGTGGCCTATTCGAAGATCAAACGGAATGGATCTATGGCGCTTGCTGCAAAAGGTGATATGGCCTTCAAAACAGCCGAATCATTCCGAAACATCGAAGATGTAAAGCAGGCAAATGAGTGGTATGAAAAAGCAATTTTGTTGAAGTATTACCAAAAAGAGCCGCTTGTTTATTTCCACAATGCAGAAATGCTTCGTGTAATGGGTGAGTTCAAGAAAGCGGAACAAAACTATGCCTTGTACAAAGGAATGGTTCCGGATGATTCTCGTGCGGATGTTGGTATTGAATCGTGTAAAAAGAACGAAGAATTTAAAGAAAACCGTACCCGTCATACAGTAACGAACGTTACGCCGTTGAATAAAGAAGGTTTTGAAATGGCGCCAATGTTTGTTGATAAGAAAGGTGTGGTAATGGCCTTCTCTTCCTCTCGCGAGGGCGTTGTAGGTAATGATGACGATCCGCGTACATGTGAGCCTTACATGGATATCTTTGTCTCTGAATTGGATAAGAAAGGAAACTTTACTGCTGTAAAACCAATTGAAGGAGATAGTATCAATACGGAAGATAACGAAGGAACGATCTGTATCGATGGACGTGCAAAAACCATGTTCTTTACACGCTGTCCAAATCGGAAAAAACAAAACTTAGGTTGTGATATCTGGATGTCGGAAGCTTCAGGTAAAGGTTGGGGAATTCCAAAGAAGTTGCCATTGAAGAGTAGCGACTCCGTTTCTGTTGGACACCCAGCAGTGTCGGAAGATGGTAAATTCTTGGTGTTCGCTTCAGATATGCCGGGTGGAATTGGTGGCCGCGATTTGTGGTACACGACTTACGACAAAAAATCGGATTCTTGGTCAACGCCACAAAATATGGGTTCTCAAGTGAATACACCTGGAGACGAGTTGTTCCCAACATTTGGTATCAATGGTGACTTGATCTACGCATCAAACGGATTGCCGGGAATGGGTGGTTTGGATATTTTCAAGGCAACCCGCGTTGGTGAAGAGAATAAATGGGAAAACCCTACAAACTTGGGTTCACCAATCAACTCGGATTACAACGACTATGCATTGATCGAAGTAACTGAAAAGAAAGGTTACTTTACTTCTGAGCGTAAAGGGGGTGCTGCGGATAACTTCAAACCAGACATCTATATGTATGAGTTGCCTCCAAATGTGTTCTCTTTGAAAGTGAATGTATTGGATCTTTCAGACAAGAAAAAACAAACAAAGATCGATGGTGCTGACATTTCTGTGATAAACAAAACAACTGGTGAGAAGTGGACAGGTAAAACATTGAAAGACGGATCTATTTACTGGGATAAAAAAGCAAATGGGGATCGTTACATCAACGAAGAGTCTGAATACAGCATCACTGTTGCAAAACCTGGTTACTACGAAAACAAAACAGCAACAGAGATCAAAACAATTGGGCTGAAATATGACCAAGATTTCGTTGTGGATATGGGATTATTGCCAATCAAACCGATTCGATTGCCAGAGGTGCGTTACCCAGTGGCGCGTTGGGACTTGTTGGTGGATTCATCTATCAACTCCAAAGATTCCTTGTTGTTCGTATTGAACCTCTTGGAAGAAAATCCAGGATTGATCTTGGAGCTTTCCTCTCACACTGACCCGCGTGGTGGTAACATTTACAACCAAGTGCTTTCTGAAAACCGTGCGAAAGCTTGTTACAAGTTCTTGGTAGAAGAAAAAGGTGTTGATCCGCGTCGTATCGTTCCGGTTGGAAAAGGAGAAATGGAACCACGTGTCATGTATTTGAAAGATGGCAAGTATTACGAAAAGCAATTGGCTGATGGTACTGCACAAGAAGTGAAAATGACGGAAGCGTACATGGCGCAATTTAAAAAGGACAAAAAGAAATTCGATATGTTACAACAGTATAACCGTCGTACCGAAGGGAAGGTGTTGTCCTTGGATTTCGATCCGGCAACAGCGAAACCTGCGAATCCGGATTACTTGAACTTTAAGAAATTGCCAGCAACAAACAAATAATTCGAAAGGCCTCCAGAAACGGAGGCCTTTTTTCTTGCTCTTTATCCGGTATTCTCACTCCGAATAAATCCTTACCTTTGCCCTTTCTTTTATACTATGTCTGATATTCGATATAATCTGCGTGGCGTTTCTGCCGGAAAAGAGGAAGTGCATAACGCGATCAAAAATGTAGATAAAGGGTTGTTCCCGAAAGCGTTTTGTAAGATCGTTCCTGATTACCTGACTGGCGATCCGGAATATTGTATCGTGATGCACGCAGATGGTGCCGGAACAAAGTCATCATTGGCTTACATGTATTGGAAAGAAACAGGTGACGTATCTGTTTGGAAAGGAATCGCCCAAGATGCCTTGATCATGAATATCGACGACCTCCTGTGCGTCGGAGCTACAGAAAATATCCTCTTGTCTTCAACGATCGGGAGAAATAAGAATCTGGTGACCGGAGAAGTGATCGCAGCAATCATCAATGGTACAGAAGAATTGTTGGAAACGCTACGCGAACAAGGAATTGGAATTTATTCAACCGGCGGAGAAACGGCAGATGTGGGAGATTTGGTGCGCACAATCATCGTGGATAGTACCGTTGTTTGCCGCATGAAGCGCAGCGATGTGATCTCGAACGATACGATTCAACCGGGTGACGTGATCGTTGGTTTGGCTTCCTTCGGACAAGCAACTTACGAGGATAATTATAACGGAGGAATGGGTTCGAACGGATTGACCTCTGCACGACACGATGTATTCAATAAGTCGTTGGCGACTAAATATCCTGAAAGTTTCGACCCGGCCGTACCAAGTGATCTGGTATATTCCGGATCATGTAATTTAACGGATAAAGTAGATGGCGTACCACTTGATGCAGGCCAATTAGTGCTCTCTCCAACAAGAACGTATGCTCCGGTGATCAAGGCAATGCTGGATAAACATCGCGCCGATATTCATGGTATGGTACATTGTTCTGGTGGAGCTCAAACGAAAGTCTTGCACTTCGTGGATGACGTTCACGTGATCAAAGACAACCTGTTCCCGATCCCGCCATTGTTCCAGTTGATCCAGCGTGAATCGAAAACCGATTGGAAAGAGATGTACAAAGTGTTCAATATGGGACACCGCATGGAGGTTTACGTTCCAGAACACGTAGCTAGCTCATTGATCGAGATCAGTAAAAGTTTCGGTATCGAAGCGCAAGTGATCGGTCGCGTAGAAGCCATGGAAGGAAAACAAGTTACTGTTCGCTCCGAAGTAGGAGAATTTATCTATCAGTAAGACATGCAAGATCTATTAGGAAAGCTTGAGGCGATCCACTTTCGTTTTGTGGAGGTGGGGAAAATGATCACCGATCCGGATATTATTTCGGATATGGATCGCTATGTGAAATTGAATAAAGAATACCGCGATCTGGAAGAGGTCGATACGGCATATAAGAATTATAAGAATATTTTAGACAATCTAAAAAGCGCCAAGGAACTACTGGAGATAGAAACAGATCCGGAAATGCGTGAGATGGCTAAAATGGAAATCGATAGCTTAGAAAATCAACGTCCGGAATTGGAGGAGGAAATCAAAATGTTGTTGATCCCGAAAGATCCGGAAGACGACAAGAATGCTATTCTGGAATTGCGTGCCGGAACCGGTGGCGATGAGGCCTGTATTTTCGTGGAAGACATTTTCCGCATGTACACGATGTACTTCAAAGAAATGGGCTGGCAGTACGATATTCTGAACTCCTCAGAAGGAGGAACAAAAGGATACAAAGAGATCTCGATGGAGGTTACCGGAGCCGGGATCTACGGAATGCTCAAATTCGAATCGGGTGTACACCGCGTGCAACGCGTACCGGAAACAGAATCTCAAGGACGTGTGCATACTTCAGCGATTACGGTGGCTGTTTTACCGGAAGCAGAAGAGGTAGATTTCGACCTAGATATGAACGATGTGCGCAAAGATACCTTTCGGGCATCTGGAGCGGGTGGACAGCACATCAACAAAACGGAATCTGCGATCCGCTTGACGCACATTCCTACTGGATTGGTCGTAGAATGTCAGGATGGTCGCTCCCAGCACAAAAACTTGGAGAAAGCGATATCAG
>CAYRVL010000007.1:62579-64705 GCA_964427665.1 uncultured Fluviicola sp.
GTAGAATGTCAGGATGGTCGCTCCCAGCACAAAAACTTGGAGAAAGCGATATCAGTGTTGCGCTCCCGCTTGTATCAGTTGGAGTTGGATCGCGTGCAGTCAGAACGCGCAGCACAGCGTAAAACCTTGGTTTCTACCGGTGACCGTTCAGCGAAGATTCGTACCTATAATTACCCACAAGGACGCATTACCGATCACCGCATCAATAAGACGATGTACAACTTGAGCGCGTTCATGAACGGGGATATCCAGGAAATGATCGACGCATTGAAAATGGCCGAAAATGCAGAGAAAATGAAAGGAGAAGGAGTTTAAGACTCCTTTTTTTGTTTCCAATAAAACCGCTTTTTTACCGTTGAAGGATTTTATGTTTTTTTTCTACGAATTTCCTTCAGAAAAGCAGAATTTTGCACGACAACTTTACATACATGAATCAATTCATCCTGACATGCCTGTTTCTGTTGAGCTTTGGCGCAATGGCACAGGAAAAAGCAACCTTGAGCGGCACGATCAAAGATTCCAAAACCGGAGAGGAAATGATCGGAGCTTCCATCAAGGTGAAAGATCAGTTGCTGGGAACGGTGACCAATGAATACGGTTTTTTCTCGCTTACCTTGCCAAAAGGGAAGTATCTGATCGTTTTTTCGGCGATTGATTACACATCTCAGGAACGAACAATCGACCTCAGTTCGAGTGTGCAGTTGGAGATCCAGTTGGAGCCAACAGCCGCTGCAACCGAGATTGAAGAGGTAACTGTACAAGCCACACGTCCTGATGCAGCAGTGAAGGATCCGATCATGGGGGTGGAAAAATTGGATCCCAAAGAAATTGCCAAGATCCCGGTAATTTTCGGTGAAAAGGACCTGATCAAGACCATGCAATTGTTGCCGGGAGTAAAAAATGCGGGTGAAGGAAGTTCCGGATTCTATGTTCGAGGAGGTGGTGCAGATCAAAACCTGATCTTGCTGGATGAAGCGCCTGTTTATAACGCTTCGCACCTACTGGGTTTCTTTTCGACCTTCAATTCAGATGCGATCAAAGATGCCACCTTGTATAAAGGAAACCAACCGGCGAATTTCGGAGGACGTTTGAGTTCGGTACTCGATATCAAAATGAACGAAGGGAATAGCAAACGCTACAACGTGAGTGGCGGATTGGGATTGATCTCCTCCAAACTCAATGTGGAAGGTCCGATCGTGAAAGACAAAGCTTCTTTTCTCATCACGGGTCGACGTACCTACGCGGATTTGTTTCTGAAAGCTACTGAGGATTTTAAAGACAATCGCTTGTTCTTTTATGACTTGAATGCCAAGTTGAATTACCGAATCAATCAAAAAAACCGCTTGTTCTTGTCCGGTTACTTTGGTCGCGATAAATTGGGCCTGGGAGATGTGTTTGGGATCGATTGGGGGAATACCACCGGTACTTTGCGCTGGAATCACGTCGTGAATGATAAGTTGTTCTCTAACACCAGCTTCATTTATTCCAAATACGATTACAAGATCAATATTTCTGGCGGAGATGTGGCATTTTCCATCCGTTCGCAGATCGAGGACCTGAATTTGAAGCAAGAGTTCCAATACTTTCTAAATTCCCGCAACAAGATCCGTTTTGGTGCCAATGTGATCCGACACGCCATAACTCCCGGACAGGTGGAGGCAAGCGCGGAGTCCGGTATCAACGCCGAACGTTTCAATCCAACTCCAACGATCGAAACAGCCGCTTTCGTGACCAACGATTTTACGGTGAATGAAAAGCTGACAATCAATTACGGAGTGCGCTACTCCTTGCTCACTGTTCTAGGAAACGGTGATGAAATGTACACCTACAACCCGGATGGATCGGTTGCAAATTCAACGGTTTATGCGAAAGGGAAAATACTGAAGAATTATCACAACCTGGAGCCGCGCGCTTCATTCAGTTGGGAATACCTGAAAGGGCAATCGATCAAAGGTGCTTATTCCAGAAATACGCAAAATATCCATCAGGTATCGAACTCCACCTCCGGATCTCCAACAGACGTGTGGCTGTCTTCCAGTATGAATATCAAACCGGGTATTTCGGATCAGGTGGCTTTAGGATGGTTCAAGAACTTCAAAGAGAATATGTTTGAGGTGAATACGGAA
>CAYRVL010000007.1:64805-69696 GCA_964427665.1 uncultured Fluviicola sp.
ACCCACGACATCTCGGTGGTTGGAATTTACGACCTGACGAAAAAGATCTCTATTTCTGCCTTGTTCGTCTTCTACACCGGGAATGCGGTTACCTTCCCTTCTGGGAAATATGCCATCGATGGAGAAACGTATTTCATTTACACCGAACGCAATGCTTATCGCATGCCGAACTATCACCGTTTGGACTTGGCATTGACCTGGCAACGAAAGAATACCGAAAAGTTCGAGAGTAGTTGGAACTTCTCTATCTACAACGTGTATGCGCGTGAGAATGCTTATAGTATTACGTTCCGACAAAATGCCGATGATCCGAATAAAACCGAAGCGGTGCAAACGACCTTGTTCAAATTGGTTCCGGCCATTACTTATAACTTCAAATTCAAGTAAGATGAGATATTTAGTAAGCCTTGTAATTGGATTGAGCTTTTTGAGCATCCAATCGTGTCAGAAAGTAATCGACATCGATCTGAACGAAGAAGATCCGAAAGTGGTGATTGAAGGAAATATTGAGATGGGAGATACGATCCATACCATTTCAATCACGCGTTCCCTGAATTTTGATGAATCGATTGCTTACCCGCCTGTGAATGATGCGGTTGTTACCGTTACCGATAATCTAGGAAACACGGCAACTTTTGCACTCGTAGGAAATGGAATTTATCAACTTTCAAGTTATCCGGGTGTGGTTGGACGAACGTATACGATCACGGTGCTCGTTGATGGAAAGACCTACACAGCCTCCAGTAAGATGAATACCTTCGTTCCGTTGAATGATCTGTACACCCAGGATTTCTTGTTTGGTCAGGATACTTTCAGAACGATCATTGCTGAGAGACTCGATCCGGCCAATGAACCGAACTACTATCAATTCCACATTTATCGCAATGGCGAAAAGCAAAGCGGAATCTTTTTACAGGACGATCAATTTGTAGATGGCAATGCTACTTTGCAGCCCTTGTTTATCAATGAGTTGAATTCAGGTGACACCCTGCGCGTTGACGTGTTCTGTATCGACAAACCGATTTACGAATATTTCAACCAATTAAGTGTGAACACTTCCGGACAAGCGACCCCTGCAAATCCGGTGTCGAATTTCAGTGGTGGCTCATACGGTTATTTCGGAGCACGCACATTCAGCTCAAAAACGATTATCGTTCCCTGAGGACCAAAGGTTTTCTTCTTTGACTGAATAAGCGTACTTTTGTGCCCTTGAAGCAATAAACGTATGACAAAAGCAGCATTAGTTTCAGAGATCAAGACCAAAAGATCCTTCTTGTGTGTTGGATTGGATACTGACCTTTCCAAGATTCCTTCGCACTTATTGACAGAAAGCGATCCTGTTTTTGCCTTCAACAAAGCGATCATTGATGCCACGCACGATCTGTGTGTAGCGTACAAACCAAACATTGCTTTTTATGAATGTTTGGGTCCGAAAGGTTGGGATGCCCTGCAAAAAACCGTTGATTACATCAAGGAGAACACTTCGTGTATGGTGATCGCTGATGCAAAACGCGGGGATATCGGAAATACGTCGCTGTATTACGCCAAAACTTTCTTCGAATACTTGAATTGCGATGCTGTTACTGTGGCCCCATACATGGGCGAAGACTCCGTAACGCCTTTCCAGGAATACAAAGATAAATGGGTGATCCTCTTGGCTTTGACTTCAAATAAAGGAGCTTTGGATTTTCAATTCATGACGGATGTGAAAGGAGAGGAGTTGTACAAAAAAGTGTTGCGTAAATCAGCTAATTGGGGAACCGATGAAAATCTGATGTACGTAGTAGGTGCCACGCGCGCTGAAGGAATTGGTGAGGTACGAAAGATCGTTCCGAATCATTTCTTTTTGGTTCCGGGAGTTGGTGCTCAAGGTGGAAGCTTGGAAGATGTCGTTCATTACGGTTGGAACGCCGATTGCGGTTTGTTGGTAAATGCTTCTCGTTCCATTCTATATGCATCTGCGGATACAGATTTTGCATCAAAAGCCCGCGAAGAAGCGCAAGACCTGCAACAGCAAATGGATCGTTGCCTTCAAGAGAAAAACTTGTAATTCTCCAATTCGTTTTTCGAACTCATGGTAAATAGTGTCGAACAATTAGTGATCCTGATCAGCACACCAATTTATGTGCTTTTGATTGGTGGTGAATGGTTGATGAGTCATTATTTGAACCGCAAATTGTACGGTTTGAAAGACACCTTGATGAACGTCTATTTCATGCTGGCAAATATGGGTGTAGACCTGCTTATGCGCGGGATTACTTTATTCGTATTGCTTGGGATGGCCCAGTTCGCATTTGTAGAATGGACAGAAAAGAACTGGATCTACTGGACACTTTTATTCTTACTGGAAGATTTAGCATTCTATTGGCTGCATCGCACGGACCACATGGTGCGCTTGTTTTGGGCTGTTCATGTGACGCATCACTCTTCTGAAGATTTTAACTTCACGACCGGATTCCGATCTTCGGTTTTTCAGCCGGTTTACCGCTTCGTCTGGTTCATCCCGATCGTGTTACTCGGCTTTTCTCCGATCGACATTTTTGTGATGTACGCGATCACGCAAACCTATGGGATTATCGTGCATACGCAAGGTGTGAAAAAATTGGGAGTGCTGGAATATATTTTTGTGACGCCTTCACATCACCGCGTGCATCACGCATCGAACGTGCGTTATCTGGACAAGAACATGGGAATGATCCTGATCATTTGGGATAAATTATTCGGCACGTTCCAGGAAGAGGTGGATGAAGATCCTGTTGTATTCGGTTTGTACGAAAAGAAAGCGCCTACGAATCCGATCGGAGCAGTGTTTCATGAATGGCAATCCATTTGGAAGGACGTTCAGAAAGCTCCAACTTGGCGCGCAAAATGGAATTATTTGGTACAGCCGCCGGGTTGGAGTCACGATGGTTCCACGTTAACGGCCGATCAATTACGTGCACAACAACACAAAACGGAATCATGAAAAGCGAAACGATCAGAGAACAATTGGCTCAAACCATTCGCGCCTATCACAACAAAGGATGGTCGCCCGCAACATCTACGAACTATTCCTTCCGTATGCCGGATAATCCGGATGTGGTGATCGTATCCAGAAGCGGTGTGGATAAATCGCAATTTGGAGCTCATGACTTTATCGAAGTGGACTTGAACGGTAAAACTAGACCAGCATTTGAAGGTATCAAACCTTCGGCTGAAACGTTGATCCATTGTACGCTCTATAAATTGTTCCCGGAAATGCAATGCATCCTACACAGCCATTCAGTTTATTCGGTGTTGCACTCCGCCGTAAATTCCGACTGGGTTGACGTAGAAGGATACGAAGTATTGAAAGGGTATGAAGGAATTAACACGCACGACACTTCTGTGCAAGTTCCCATTTTCGATAATACGCAAGACATGCTTGAGTTTTCCGAGGTGTTGATCAATCAAAAAGAGCGTTTAACAGTTCCTGCATTCATCATGCGCAAACACGGAACTTATGCATGGGGTCGCGACCTATTCGAAGCAAAACGCCATTTGGAAACCACGGAGTACTTGTTGGAGGTAGAGTGGAAGTTGCGTTCAAAATGAATCAGTAATTCTTAAACTTTTTAAAATGTAGGTTGTTCTTGGTTTAAAATTATTACCTTGGTAACTAAATTCATCATATGAGCCGCAAATTGAACCGTCGCACATTCGTAGAACGCTTTACATTGGCTGCCGGAAGTTTATTTTCGCTTCCTTTGTTGGCTAGAACAGAATCAAATAACGCAACTGAACAGAAGATGGAAGAACAAGAACACCCGGTAAAAAAAGTACGTAAACTCGGTTTTCAATGGGATACTTTGGATCCCTTTTTATTCTGTGTGCACCACGAAGATCATTTTCCTAAAGGGAATGATCAAATGGGGCCGGATGCGAATTACTTACAAGGCCGTCACATGGGCGACGATTTCATCATCAAAGATGGCTTTCGCATGTATCATGGAAAAACAGTTCCTGGATTTCCGGGTCACCCGCACCGCGGTTTTGAAACGGTTACTGTCGTTCGCAAAGGATTGGTAGATCATGCCGATTCATTGGGAGCAGCTGGTCGTTATGGAAATGGCGACGTACAATGGATGACTGCCGGAAAGGGGGTGCAACATTCTGAGATGTTCCCGCTTTTGGACGCTGAAAAGGACAATCCGTTAGAGCTATTTCAGATCTGGCTCAACTTGCCTAAACGCAATAAAATGGTGGAACCGCATTTCAAAATGTTGTGGAAGGAAAGCATTCCCATGATCGAAGTTAAATCCGGTCAAGGGAAGTCAAAGATCGAGTTGATCACCGGGAAATGGTTCAAAGATCAGGCACCCGTTCCACCACCCAATTCGTGGGCCGCAGATCCTGCGAACGAAGTGTTGATCGCAAACATCAAGATGGACGCAAACACCCAACTGGAATTGCCTTTGGCTGCCAAAGGAGTGAACCGCATGGTATACGTGTACGAAGGTAGTGGCGTGAATATCGCGCAACAGGCAATCCCAGAATATGCTGGAGTAGAAATGCGCGCACATGTCAAAACGACTATAGAGACTGGAGCAGATGAGGCGAGTATACTTATCCTTCAAGGAAAGCCAATCGGAGAGCAAGTGATCCAATACGGACCCTTCGTGATGAACACCAAAGAAGAGATCCATCAGGCCTTCGACGATTACCACAAAACGCAATTCGGGGGCTGGCCATGGCCGCGCTACGATCAGGTTCACGATCGCTCAAAGACGCGTTTCGCCAAACACGCCGACGGCACGCTAGAGATCAAAGAAGCTTAATAAATATCGCAGATGAAGTCGAGGTGGCTTTCCACCACCTTGACTCTTCAAGTCCCTACTTCATACCACTTAATGAAACTTAATGAAACTTAATG
>CAYRVL010000007.1:69796-73764 GCA_964427665.1 uncultured Fluviicola sp.
GGCTTCATCGCATGTGTTATGTTATGCGTATGAAAATTGATCAACAACCCTTGCGGCTTTTTCAAAAGTCTCATGTAAGTCATTAATTGTGCCGAATGAATAGGATGTAAATTCTCCACCGCCTTCAATTCTACTACAACACAATCGTTTACCAAAAGATCTAAACGCAAATCCGTGTCCAATTGTAGACCATCATAACTTATCGGAACACGAACTTCAGTTTGGACATGAAAACCACATTTGCGAAGCTCATATTCCAAACATTTTTGATAAACACTTTCCAGTAATCCTGCACCAAGAGCGGTGTGAACTTTAATAGCAGAATCGACGATGTCATACGATAATTGCTTTACTTCTGTTTTTGTCATTGATTTAGGTTTTCCATTTAAGTTAATGAAAAAGTTCCCATTAATGCAAGTCCTAAAAAGCCTCCCCAATAAAAATATACACCCCGTTCCCCTCGCTGGTAAATGCTACGTCAAAACGCAACCAGATATCTTTCTTCGGGAACAATTGAAAACGCAACCCGGCTCCTCCAGCCACCAGCAAACGACTGGGATGAAAGGGATCCGCATTATTGAAAACGCTTCCCGTACTGGCAAACACGGCTGCTCCAAATCGTTTTGCAAAGGAAAATGGCAACATGCGGTATTCGGCTTGTGCGGCCAAGTAATGTCTGTCTCGAAAACGACCTAAATAATATCCGCGCATCATGCTTTCTCCGCCGATCTGTGCCAACTGATTATAAGGCGCATTCCCAAAGGTAAATTGTCCCAAAGCTTGCAATGCGAGTGTGTTCCTTTCTCGTATCGGCTTGAAGTATCGCACATCGGTAAAAATGGAAGAGAACTTGTAGGATGAAACAAACGCATCGTTGTAATGCAAAAACGCTGCTTCTGCAAAAAAGCCATCACGTACGTTCAAAACATTGTGCCGATTGTCGTATAAAATCCCGGCTCCGATTCCTAAATTGGTGGAGCCCTCGTGCCCTAAAGGGAGATCAACCGTCTGTCCATCTACCACATTGAAGTTCACATTGCCCAAGTGTTGTAGGTCTAACTCCAATCCACCATAAAAATTCCCATGGATCTTGTGGAGGATCCTTTCTTTGACCTGGAATGAAATCGCCTCGACCGTCGCCTTTTTTTGTGGAGTAGTGTTTGGACCAATTCCATAATAGGCAAGGGGGAAACTTTGAAATTTTAATTTACCCAAAAAGAACCACTTGTTTTTATCCGAATAAATAGCATGATCCAAAATACCACCGTACTGATTCGCCAAGGTGTAAAACGCCAATCCGCTGACCTCACTCAAGCGATTGTTTGTATCTCCTTTTGCATAACGCACATACAAAGCACTCACTCCAAACTCAAAGCTGGTCTCCGGCGAATAGGCAGCAATCGGATAGGCAATAAATTGTGGTTCTGACTTCGAAGTCGTGTCAAAAAAGATCTTTTTGACATATCGTACCGGAAAGGACTCTTTTTTTTGCGCAAATGTACCTGCGGATGAAAAACAGATCCACGAAATCAAAAGTATGAACGGGTTTTTGAATAATTTTGTGTGGAGATACATCGTTGTGTCTGTCTTTATTGTCAAAAATACAAACTATGGCCATTCTTTCTATTCCGGATAAACAGCAAACTATTACCGATGTTTCGGCAATTCGTACTTTTTTGAATGACCGCGGGGTGTTTTTCGATCAGTGGACTGCCGCTGTGTCCTTTGCTGATACAGCAACTCCGGATGAGATTCTGGATGCCTACGCCCAAGATCTGAAACCGTTCATGGAGGCCGGTGGCTACCAAACGGCAGATGTGATCACAATCAATCACCTGACAGAGAATTACGAAGCTATTCGTGCCAAATTCTTGTCAGAACATACGCATAGCGAAGACGAGATTCGCTTCTTTGTGGATGGGGAAGGATTGTTCTGGTTCAACCTGGAGAATGAGCCGGTGTTCAATTTACTCTGTGAAAAAGGAGACTTGATCTCGGTTCCAGCCGGTACAAAACACTGGTTCGATGCAGGTGAAAAGAATCCCTTCGTGAAAGCGATCCGCATTTTTATCGATATGAGCGGTTGGGTGCCTCACTATACGGAATCCAAGTTAGAGCAGCGTTTCGCTGATTTTAAAGTAGCGCGTTGATTTCTTTGTTTTCAGCAATCATTGAGTCTCGTCAACTTCCCGCTTTTTCGTTCTAATGTGAACAGGGCACAGGATGGAGGGAATCGTAAGAAATATGTCTTGTTGATCAATCCGACGAGAAGGAATCGTAATTTTGTCCCATGAATACACAACCCGTCAAAGTCATTTTGACAGATATCGAAGGAACGACCAGTTCTATCTCATTTGTTGCAGATGAACTCTTTCCCTATTTTCGGGAACATATCCGCGAACTCTTAGAATGGAAACACCTGCCTGCCGTGCAAGAAGCTTTTGCTGAAACGGTGCGTTTGGCCAAAGAAGAAGATGGTGAATCGATTGCTGATGATGAACAGATATTGGCGAAATTGCACCAATGGAGTGTGGAAGATCGCAAGATCACTCCGTTAAAAACACTACAAGGAGTTCTTTGGGATACCGGTTACCGCAATGGAAGTTTGAAAGGTCATGTTTATGCCGATGTTCCTGGACAATTAAAAGCTTGGAAAGAATCCGGATTGCAATTAGCCGTTTTTTCCTCTGGTTCGGTTCCTGCTCAAAAGCTGATCTTCGGATTTTCAGTAGCAGGTGACTTGACGCCTTATTTCTCGGCTTATTTCGATACGAAAACTGGTGGAAAACGCGAAGCAGCAACGTATGCCAAGATCGCGGAGATCATGCACGTAGCACCGGGCGAGATCCTGTTCCTTTCCGACATCAAAGAAGAATTAGAAGCAGCCAAAGAAAGTGGATTGCAAACCATCCAATTGCTGCGCGAAGACAAACAAGCAGAATGGCCGTTCACAGCGGTAGATTTCGAACATATTAATCCAAACGCATGAGTAAATTTCGCACGATCTGGCCAACGTCAGATAAGTATGTAGAGGTAATCGATCAACGTAAATTGCCCCACGAATGGGTGGTTGAAAAACTGGTTTCTTATAAAGACGCCGAACGCGCGATCAAAGATATGGTGGTGCGCGGAGCGCCCTTGATCGGAGCAACTGCTGCGTATGGAGTATATTTGGCCGCACGCGAAGGAGCGAACTTGGAAGTGGCTTTTGCAGACTTGCGCGCTTCTCGCCCTACGGCGGTGAACTTGTTTTGGGCTTTGGACCGCATGCAACGTGCTTTGGACAATGCGGAGAACTTGGTTGAAACAGCTTGGGAAGAAGCAGGAAAGATCGTGGAAGATGATGTGGAAACCTGTCGCATGATCGGTGTGCACGGTTTGCCGATCATTGAAGCCTTATCACAAGCCAAAAATGGCGAAACGGTGAATATTCTGACGCATTGCAACGCAGGCATGTTAGGCTGCATCGAGTGGGGAACAATCACTTCACCGATTTACCAAGCCATGGAAAAAGGAATCAACGTGCACGTTTGGGTAGATGAGACGCGTCCGCGAAACCAAGGAGCAAATTTAACAGCTTACGAATTGACTCGTCACGGTGTGCCACATACGCTGATCGTTGACAACCAAGGTGGACACTTGATGCAACACGGCATGGTGGATATGTGTATTGTTGGAACGGATCGTACCACGAGACAAGGAGATGTGGCCAACAAAATTGGAACTTACCTGAAAGCGTTGGCAGCGAAGGACAACAATATTCCATTCTATGTGGCCTTGCCGTCAACAACTTTGGATTGGACGATTAACGACGGCTTGAAAGAAATTCCGATCGAACAGCGCAACCAGGATGAGGTGCGTTGGGTAGTTGGTAAAAGCAAAGCAAGCGGAAAATTGGACGAAGTACTGATCTGTCCGGAAACCACTCCAGCCAGTAATTATGGCTTTGATGTAACGCCTGCACGCTT